>NZ_JACOOD010000049.1:0-25498 GCF_014287405.1 Bacteroides sp. NSJ-48
GGATAGAATTATGTGAGAAAGCACCGAAAAATGGCAATAAGAATGGCATATGAAGTGGTCATGTCCTATCATCTTCATATGCCATCTTATTTTTTAGGGACATTTACTGAATATCCCTATCCTAAAAGACTAAAAAAAGGGTCGTATCATTGCTCTCAAAACGGAGTTTGATACGGCCCTTTTAGAGGTTATAGTTACAATCTGTAACTTTTCAGAGTACTCATTTTAGCTTTGACAAAAGCTCTTCATCTGTCTAAAGGTTTCGTTTAAAAGTATCTTCATTTATCTCTTTGACAAGGAGACTCATTCATAAATAAAAAAGTTTTCCGGTATCCGCCAAAATCCACCACAATCTTTTCAAATACAATTCCCGGATCCAAAGGCTTCAAGGTTAAGGTCTGCAACCCATCCTGCGATATCGGTAATTCCAGTTTCACCTGACTTTCAACCACTCTTCGGGCAACTGTGGGATATAAAGTTGTGTACACATTCTCCGGTTCTTCATTCAAATTGGCATTAAAATTAATTGTTTCTACATTACCTCCGTTAAAGCCTACTTCATATTTATGCCCTTTTATATCGTGAAATGCCAGTGTTGATTTCACCACAATATGGACAGTCACTTCGGTAACACCTTTGGGAATTTCCATTTTATAAGAAAGGGAAGCACCGGCAACATCTTTCGTATAAGGCATCAACGCCATACCGCTCAATGTACGTCCCATATAAGGAATAACCGTCCATTGTGCCCCGACAACGTCCTTCTTCTCAAAATAGTGTTCGGCTTCCATTGCCGCCACACCGTCCCTGGATTTGAAAACATATCCTCCCATAGCTTTTTCCGGCTCCTCGATGCGATATACTTCCGGCTGCTTATCTGCCGGAAAATTATCATTCCACGAAGTATAACCGATATGCTTCTGTATCATCATGTTTTTCCATTTACCTCCCGACATCACATTGTTATAGTCATCGCACAAGTCCTTGTCACGCTTAAAAGACTGTTCAACCTTGTCGGCCCAATAATTTGCCTGCGGATTATTCTCCTTGTAAAGCTTATGGTTCATAGCTTGCGCATAGTACATTTCATACAAATTGGCCATTGCCTGCACAGGGAAAAGAATCAGTTGCTTATACGCATCCTTATATTCCTGTTGGAGTGTCATATACTGGCGCAATGCTTCCGCTTCGAGCTTAATAAACTCATCAGAAACCTGCTTCCACTCTCCGGTCTCCAGATTATAAGTCTTACGGTCAAGCATTTCAGCAGTAACCCTACCGGCATATTTGCTATATAAGTTCAAAATGCGCATAGCCTCGTCCGCTTGCTCTTCACCAAATTGCTGGGCGCAGAATTGACGTGGATGCTCCAACAAGTTATCAACCGCATAGCGTTTAGGATTCCAGGCCATATCGAGGAATAAAGTGATAGGATATTCCATCGGTTTCAAATCGCCGACATTAAGCACCCATAACTTGTCAACTCCATAATCGTAAGTCAACTGCAATTGCTCCCACATATTCTGGATTGGAGTCACATTAAGCCATTTTGTGTTTCGGGGAGCTCCCACATAGTCCACATGATAATAGATTCCCCAACCTCCGGGATGTTTTCTTTCTTCCGCATTTGGCAGACGACGTACATTTCCCCAATTGTCATCACTCAACAGCATAATCACATCATCGGGTACTCTGAGCCCCATATCATAAAAACGTTGCACTTCCTTATATAGAGCCCATACCTGCGGACGTTTTTCCGGAGCTTTTCCCGTCACTTCCTTAATGATGCGCCGTTGGTTCTTGAAAATCTTTTCCATTAAACGCATATTCTCTTTATCACGTGATACATATTTATCATCCTCTCCTTCTTTTCCACCCATAGGTGTATCGCCATCCCCCCGCATACCGATAGTTATCAAATCCTCCGTATCAACGGCACGTTCAATACCTTCACGAAAAAAGCGGTCAATTACTTTTTGGTTGGAAGCATAATCCCACGCACCATACTCTTTACGTTTTCTCGCCCACTCCTGATGATTACGCGCCATAGGTTCATGATGGGATGTACCCATAATAACTCCCATGTCATTGGCAGTCTTGCTGTTTTCCGGATCATCCGCATAGAAACTCCATCCCCACATCGCAGGCCACATAAAATTACCACGTAGACGCAAAATAAGTTCAAACACACGTGCATAGAAGCGATGGTCACCATAGTTCGTGCCATAAGTATGTTTCACCCAGCCTGTCAAACAAGGAGCCTCATCATTCAAGAAAATACCACGATACTTCACTGCCGGTTCGCCTGCCGTATAACTTCCACGAACGATAGACAAATTCTGTTGAGGAACTACCGGTACATCAGCCCAGTCATACCAAGGAGAGACACCGATCTGTTCTGAAAGCTCATATATTCCATAAATTGTTCCACGCTTGTCACTTCCTGCAATGACCAATGCTTCTTCCACCCCCTTTAAAGGAGCCGGCACTACCGTCATCAAATATTTTTCATTCTTACCATTCAGCAATGAAGCATCTATCTTCTTTGCTTTCACCAGTTCTTTTATATAACGACTTTTAAGAGTTCCCACTATAACCACACGCTTTGCACCAGGTTCAAACAGCAAATCAGCAGCTTTGCCGGTTACCCGTTCAAAATCGTTCTGAAGATTCTTTGCTGCTATCATTACACCGGTATCTTCCTGCTCATCTATCAATATAGCATTGGGCGTCCCATTTTCCACAAGCGTAAAGCGGTCGGAAGCCAACTGGCTAAAGGTTATCCCCCTATTATCTATGGCCCCTGCATCCAAACATAAAGCGAAGAGTAGTAATGTCCCTAAACTTTTTTTTATTTTCATAATGTGATTTTTTTATTTATCGTATTTAAAATAATCTATATCTATATAACCTCCCAAAGACTTCGTCGCATAATTGAATATGGCGAACTTACTCCCCATAAAGAACCGGGTATAATCAAAAACCATCTTACAAGGTTCCCCTATCTGTTCCCACTCTTCATTGTCATAGCTATAATAGAAAGTAGCCTCATCTTTTTTGTTTGCAAAGTCACCGTCAATGCGAAGATAAACAATATCTTTCTTACAAGTTATACGTTCTTTCTCTTCTATCTTCACATCGGTAACTTTTTTTTCCTTACCCGACAGACTGACAGACTGGACAGACATCACAAGATGTTTCTTTCCGTTCTCCTTTACTACAGCAAGCACTCCGGACAAACCGTTAAAAGCCGTAAATCCTGCCACATCACCATCCTTCATCTTTGACACATCCATTGCTACCGTTCCGCTACATTTTGGGGCACTCATACGTTGGGTCAAAGTATTAGGAGCCAAAAACAGATTGTCTACCACCCGTCCTGTCTTCAGACGCAAGAAACCGGAACGTTCGGTCAGCGACCAGCAATCATCCAGCGGGTTATGGTTCCACTGCCAGTTAAGGCTCAACCTGGTATTACTAAAGTCATCACTCCCCATAATGCTGCCTTTACATTCATCCGGGAAAGTTTTCATAACCATAGAATCGGGTACACGTCCCTCGGCATCACCTAACACAGGCCAACCATCTACCCAGTGACAGGGCATCAAAGTCGGCACACGTCCTATACCTCCCCGGTCCTGAAAAATAAACCCGTACCAGTTTCCATCCGGTGAATCCACGATACAACCTTGTCCCACGCCACCATATCCTTGAAACTCCGTTTCAAGAATAACCTTTTTCTCATATGGACCGGTAATTTTGTCAGCCCGGTAACATACCTCACGACGTAATCTTCCGGGAATGCTCCAATCCATAGAAATCATCAGCAAATAATACTTGCCATTATGTTTGAATGCCTGGCTACCTTCCAACAACCCCTGCTCATCGGCATCCCGTTCAAATATTTTCATGTCTATCCCTCCAGATTCCACATCACTAAGATCGCTCTTAAGCTGACGTAATTGCCCTGTACCATAAAACAGATAAACTTTACCGTCATCGTCAAACAGCAAAGAAGCATCATGATGATGAGGCGGACGAGAAACCAAAGTCCACTCACCTGCCGGATCTTCAGCCGTATAAATGTAACCGCGATAAGGCTCATCATTAGGTGAGAACCACACATAAAACCGCCCGTTATGATAACGGATGCTTGATGCCCACTGTCCACGACCGTATACAGTCCCCTCTTTCAAATCATAACGGGGCAAATCGGTTAATTTTTGGAATACATAACTAATAGTCTCCCAATGCACCAGATCTCTTGAACGCATTACGGGACACCCCGGCATCAGGTGCATAGCAGTACTCACTAAATAGTAGTAATCTCCGACCCTTATCATTGAAGGATCAGGTACATCTGCATTAATCACCGGATTGTTAAAAGTTTCCTGTTGTTGTGCACTTACTCCCAATGAAAGGATTAGCAAAACTAAAGAAACAGTTATTTTCTTTAAATTCATAAGTAATTATTTATGCTTATAGTACTTTATCAATTCAGTGTAGTCCTTTCAAACATGTACTCCTTACCAGGCTCTGTCATTATATCATATTCATAAACTTTATAAAGTACAGGCAATTGAAGTGCATTCAGTTTCTCCGATTTCAAAGGTGCTGCAATCTCAGCCGGCGCATATAGCATATTCGGACAATCACCCTCTGCCGGTTTCAAGCCATCACCCTTCAAAGGAACATAACTGCGAATACGTAACACACCACCAATACGTGAATGTACCTTAGCCTTAAGCAGTTGCGCTCCTTCCCATTGCATGTCAACAACAAAACCGCCACGAGCTACCAAACCACTGATACTTCCTTCATTCCACTCCTCCGGCAAAGCAGGAAGCAATTGTACTGCTCCATCATGGCTTTGCAGCAACATTTCAGCCACACCTGCCGTATAGCCGAAATTACCGTCTATCTGGAAAGGAGGGTGTGCATCAAACAAATTGGGATAGGTACGGCCTTCGGGAAATTCCCGTATTTTGTCGTCGCCCGGAAGAATACGAAGCATGTTCTTTATAATTTTATAAGCATGATTACCGTCGAGCATACGTGCCCAGAAATTTATTTTCCAACCGATACTCCAACCTGTCGCTGCGTCACCCCGCTGCAAAAGTGTGTTTTTAGCAGCTTGGAAAAGCTCGGGATGAAGCCGCGGTGATATCTGGTTGCTTGGATACAAACCATAAAGGTGTGAAATATGCCGATGATCATCACGAGGATTGTCTGCATCTATCAGCCATTCCTGAATCTGATTATGACGTCCTATCTGCATAGGCGGCAACTGCTTAAAAGCAACGGCCAAGGAATCTTGATATGCTTGGGATTCACCTAATATATGAGCTGCCAGCATTGTATTATAAAGCGCATCAAAAGCTATCTGATTGTCCATAGTACATCCTGCAGTAATGGAAGAACCGGCATATCCATGTTCAGGCGATACGGAAGGAGCCGTTACTAACCAAGCGTTCTGAGGATGTTTCACCAAATGGCTTAAATAGAAATCTGCCGCACCTTTCATTACAGGATAATAGCGGCGTAAAAACTCTTTGTCACCAGTGAAAAGATAATGTTGCCATAAGTGTTGTGTCAGCCAAGCTCCTCCATTTGGCCACATTCCGAAATAGGCAGCATCTATCGGACCACAAGCACGCCACAAATCCGTATTGTGATGAGCCACCCAGCCACGTGCTCCGTAAACAGTTTCAGCAGTTTTCTTGCCATTTACACTCAAATCGCTCACCATATCAAAAAGCGGTTGGTGGTTTTCCGACAAGTTTGTTACTTCGGCAGGCCAGTAATTCATTTCCGTATTAATATTAATCGTATATTTACTATCCCAAGGAGCATATACGCTATTGCACCACAAGCCTTGCAGATTGGCGGGCTGTCCACCGGGTTGCGAAGAAGAAATAAGCAAATAACGACCATACTGAAACATCAGTGCTATAAGGTTCAGGTCTTTTCCTTCACCAAAAGCTACAACCCGTTTATCAGTCTCCAACGTAGATGTTTCGGTAGAAGGTATGGAAAACGTCACACGATCGAACTGCTCCTTATAGGCAGCTATATGATTGGCAAGAGCTTGCTCATACGGAACTTTTACCGCACGTTTCAGAATGGAAGAAGCAAGTTTCGAAGCATTACCGCCCACATCATGATAGTTTACGAAGTTTGTCGCAGCAGATATGTAAAGAGTAGCCACGGTAGCTTGGTCTACAACCACAGACTTATTCGACTTTCCGGACTTTCCATTATGTCTCACCAATACCCTGCATTCAGCATTTAATGCTGCAGGAATTCCTTCCTGCTCCACACCTTCACATTTCACTACCAGCTCATTCCCTTTAGCCATTACCACATGTTTCAAAGGCGAGTTATAACTCAAATCGAAGTTCAACGCCTTCGGCTTATCAGCCTCCATGCGTACAACAATTACATTATCGGCGAACGATGAAAAGACTGTACGTGTATATGTTACCCCATCTACCATATATCGAGTAACAGCTACGGCATTTTCTATATCCAGTTCACGATAGTAGTTTTCAACATTCTTATGTTCCGGTTGGTTAATTAACAAACTGCCCATAGTGAGAAAACGCATACCATGCTGTCCTGTGAAAAAATTCTCATCTATCAACTTTTGCGCTTCCGACAGACGGTTAGCGAACACAAGCTCACGTGTTTTAGCCAAAACCTCTTTTCCTTTCGGATTGTCATTGCGATAAGGACCGCCTGCCCAAAAAGTTTCTTCATTAAGCTGAATTTCTTCCTTATCTGTACCACCGTAAACCATAGCACCCAAACGAGAGTTCCCCACCGGTAACGCTTCTACCCAGCGACGTGCCGGTGCCGAGTACCATAATTTCATTCGGGTTGCTTCCTGCTTGTTTATCACTGCCTTATATCCCAACAACTGCAACATTGTTTCAGCATAACGTGCACCCAACATACGGTATCCGCGAGCGGCGAAATGCAGATTGTCCCCTGCTGCCGGACAACCGGCAGATGAAATAACATGCGCCGTTGAGATTACTTGTGGCAGTGTGTCTATAATGTCATTCATACTTGCACAGATACCCTTTTGGTCGGCATGTACCACTTCTCCGGCCAAAAGAGGCACTTCCTCCGCTTTCAGATTTAAATCTGACAATAAGTTCTCATAAACGCCTTTTAGTTTTTCCGGCCATTCTTTGTCACCTGTATTTGATTCACCCTGATGCACCAGAATACCTTTAATCACCCCGTCCTTCTGTGCCTTCTTTGCCAAATCTACCAACCAAGCATACGGATTATTATCATAAGACTTCACGATATTTTTCAGCCAATCCGGTTGAGTAGCAATATGCTCTGCACAGCTCTCTTTATCGAACAACTCAATACGACATCCCCCGATAGCCACATTGATAACACCCACTTTGACATTCGAAGGCAAATTATCAACCATAGTACGTCCAAAATAATCACATGGGGTCAATCCCGTATGGCAACGAGACAACGGCGGAAGAGCCTTATACCACTCTCCTTTTACCCTTCCGCGCTCAGGACAATCAACAGCAGACATCATCAAAAAACGTTCACTTATTCCTATACTATCCTGCGGTTCCACACGTGCATTGCCTTCCATATTAGACTGCCCGAAAGCCAAATAAATATGAAAATCCTTATCTTGCGCATACATAGTTAAGCAGCTCCCTAAAAAAAGGCATACCAGTAATAAATCAATCACTCTATTTTTCATTTCTATTTTTCAATTTTACAGTAATTAATGTCCTTGAGGAAATATAATCCGATAGTTCCCGCTCAAATGCATAAAAGCAAACAAACGAAGTAATCCGTCATAATAAGCATCAAAATATCCATCATCGTAAGGCACGTGTTTGGCATTCCATAAACGATCGACAAATTCCCGGCTCTTATCATGTGTGCAAACCAATGAAACCGCAGCCGTAGTAGCAACCAATCCCAAAGAATGTCTCAGTTTCTTATACCCTCCGGCACCCAGCAGTTCTGTCACCGTTGTACCATCTACATTGTATTGATCTACAAAGCTATCTATACCTTGGGAATAAAAAAAGTTTTGTATCTTATTTCCATATTCTTGCTGCCATTTTCTGTCCGCACATGCCCATGAATAATCCAATGCTATATTCATAGGTACACGCCATGAATCAAAACGAAAAGCATCGCCTATAACCCGTTTACTGCCAAGCAATGTGCCATCATAGTTATTATAATCAGGATTAAGCCCTGTTACAGGGTGAATACTTTTATGCAAATATTCACGACTTTTCCGGGCACATACCCGCCAAAATTCACTTCTACCATCTTCTGCCCACCTGGCCCATACCTCATAAAATGCTGGAATATGATAGGAAGGATCCGTAAATCTTCCTCCAAAAGGATCCGGCGTAAATGTTATCAACTGATGTTCCAAATTAATCAAAGGGGCAACACGCTCCATACCAATTTTCTGCATCGAGCAATTCAATATATTTTGAGCCTCGGCAAGATAATTAATCCCTGTTGAATTCCCCCAACGATTAGAAGCAAAAATAAGTGATGTTACATAATAAAGTTCTCCATCAGACGCCGACCCCTGAGCATTACGCGTGCCGTCCGTCTGACAACTCCATGCAAAATAGCCTTTTAGCAGTCCCTCCTGATGCTGCATATATTTCTTGCTCCACCTCCATAAACGATCGAAAATATCTTTCCTATCGAACTGAACGGCAATCATTAATCCATAAGACATTCCCTCTGTACGTACATCATGATTTTTTATGTCACTGATATAAGCCATCGAGTCCCCCACTTCAAAATAGACCTTATCCGGTCCATAAAAAACACTTTCAAATACCGATTTCAACTTTTTATCAATGTCCTTTTGCTTATAGCCCAATTCCGCAAAGAGATTACGATAGCGTCTCGTTGCAAAAGCACCTTTGGTATAAGGCAACCTCTCTTCGCCTAAACGTTCTATCTCATTTGCCCAAGGCATCCATTTCAAATAGTCCACATCCTCAAACATATCCGCTTTCGTAACAAATGTATCTACATCTGTTTTACCCAACAGAAATTTATCAATAAAAGCTTCCACTTCCAGATACTGACTCTTCGGCAACATACAATGCATATGACCTCCCTGAATAGAAAAGCCCATACGATCTTCTATGCCAAAAGCCTTCCATACCATTCGTGCAGCCTGGCAAGATACGTAGTTCGACTCTTCTGCCAACCATTCATAATCTGTATTTCCAAGTACCAGCAAAGCACGAGGAGCAATCAATGCTGCCAGTTCATGGTGATCAATCGGCAAGCGGTTTACATTCTTACCTGCAAATTGGCGCATACTTTCTAGAAACCATGCATAGTTGGTACGCCCCAAAGTTTCCACATTCTCTAAAGTTTCCGAAACACGCCAGGCATTAACCCCTCCGCCACCGGGCTCTTGGGCAATAGTCAACGCAATACGCTCATCAAAAGCCCCTGCAAACAATGCCATTTTACCGGCAAATGAACAACCGGATATAGCCAAATGAGAAAGATCAATACGCGATTTTTTTCCAACCTTTTCCAATCCATCAATCAATCGGCTAATTCCCCATGACCATGCACAATAAGATCCCATCTCCGTTTGCTCCGGATATAAACGATTTATCGGCTCATTACCACGCTTTTGTGTATGAGACATGACTTGTGTAAAATCAAATGTGATCTGCGCTATTTTTCTTTTATCAAATAACTGCTCCGGAAGAGCCCCTGTAGGTCTGCCAATCCCAATAATAGCAGGAAAAGGGCCATTGCCCTCAGGATACTTAATAGGAGCTGTCAATAGCAGTACCTCGCCATTTTCATACACTATAACCCGCAATGTATCGTTATTTAGAGTAGCCTCTATACTATCTCTTGGAGTAAGAGGCTTCATTCCCAATTCATAATGTTGCAATTGGTGGGCTATCTCAAAACGATGCCTCTTCCAATCCTTGAAATCTGTTGAACGCCCGCTTCCATCAGCCCATGCAAAAGGATCAGGAAGAGTGGCTATCTCCGGCAATTTATCTATTGGGAGTATCCCAGGAAGCTGAAAGTTATCATTTGTATACTCTTTGTCATAGACCAAAGGTATTGCTGTCTGCCCGAAAACCATCATCTGAGATAATAACAAAACAGCTAGAGCCATTTTTATTTTTTGTGTGTTTCCCATATAAATTTAAAGTTACATATAGATTTACTTTTTAAATAAATGAGGAACAAATTCACGCAAGCAACGTCGCCATGTAAGCCATTCGTGCCCCGTGCCTTGTGACTCATAATATTCTGCATTAATCCCGAGTTCATGCAAAGAATCTACAAGTTGTTTCGTTCCAAACTGTTCTTCCGTCCCACATCCCAAAAATAAATAGTGCACTTTTTTATTGAACTTGCCAGCATCAGCAAATACACCATTATAACAAGTTTTCACGTCAAGTCCAAAGATTGCTCCACTAAACGCACCAATATAAGAAAATTTATCCAAATTAGGCAAAGCTGTACTGAAAGTCTGATGGCCTCCCCATGACAATCCTGCCATAGCACGATGCTCACGATCCGTATACGTTCGGAATGTTCTATCAATCATAGGAATTAAATCTTCCAGCATCACTCCATAAAAAGATGCACCGTACAAAGCTCTTTCCTCATTCATATCCTTGCCTTCCCGAGGAGAAAAAGGAGCCTCTACATCACCGCTATCCATAACAACAAGCATCGGTACACATTGCCCGGAAGCTATCAGGTTGTCCATTATATGTTGCATATATCCCTGTGTAGACCAGCCCGTTTCATCCTCTCCCATACCATGCTGCAAGTAAAGCACAGGATAGCGTTTTTTTACATTAGTTTCATATTCTGCCGGTGTATATACCATACAACGACGGAACTCTTTCTTCGTTTCCGAATAGTAAGTACAAGAACGGACCTGCCCATGGGGCACTCCTTGTTGAGGACGATAATAATCACCTTCTTTCCCTTCGGGAACTTCTATACCGCTTGCCATACGACAACATCCGAAGAATGTATAGCTAGACGGATCGGCAACAGACACACCGTCCACTATTAAAAAATAATAATGGAATCCCACAACAAGCGGATCCGTTTTCACTGTCCAAAAACCGTCTGTATCTTTCTGCATATCATACTTCTTTCCACAACAATCCACCTGAATCTTACTTGCCTGCGGAGCATAAAAACGGAAATAGGCACAATGTTCGGCATCCAAACGAGGATATTCATACCCTGAGATATTGGTTGAAGCTACTTGTGTTACATTTCTCACATCTTGTACCATCATATCTTCCCTGTAAAATTTCCACCAATCAAAATTAAACAGTTTACATCCTTTTCTTCCCTTAAATACGAAATAAACATCATGTATACCTTTCACCGGAGTTTTCACAGTAGTCTTTATATCCTTCCAACATTCCCAACCACCGGTATGGGGGACCGCTATTTCCGCCATCAAAGTTCCACCGATACTATCAGCTCTAACTTCTATCCGTCCGCCACGAAGAGCACTGGCAACTGACACTACAAAACTCTTTGGTAATTGATCCCCAAAATCCACCTCACGCACTTTTATATAATCACCATTATGTATATCTGATATGTATATGCCAGTTTTTGCATTAGGTTCCGATTTCACTCCTTCCGAGAAAGCAATGGTTTCCGCTTCTACCCTTTCATAAGGATTAAGTGTTCCGACCGGTTTTACCCCTTCACGCGTTGCATTAATTATAGGAAACGTACCGTCCTCATTATACTTAAACTGCTCCACAGCCACACTACGCCCAAAACCTCCTCCTCCGGGTAATTTTCCGGTATGGTAAAAGAAATAAGAATTTCCTTTATAATCCGTCACTCCACAATGGTTCGTAAATGAACCCGTATCCTGCAACGGCATAATTTCTCCCATATATTTCCAAGGTCCCCAAGGAGTGCTACCCATTGAATATGCAATATGCTCGGGTATTCCCCCAGCTGCATAAAGCAAATAATACTTTCCATTACGTTTATGAAGCCAAGGCCCCTCTGTATAAATATCCTTGTACTTTTTACCTTTTATACGTTTATCCGGATTAGGGGCTCCAAAGCTTTCAATAGTTTGTTCCATTTTCCTCACTTCACCCTTCAGAGAAATCATATCATCATTCAACTTCACGTAATAAATATTCGGATTTCCCCAATACAGATAGGCTTGCCCGTCATCATCAACAAAAACAGTAGGATCAATAAAATCCCAACTACCATCATAAAGCGGCTTACCGATAGCATCTTTAAAAGGACCAAGTGGAGAATCACCTACTGCTACACCAATAGCCATGGTATTGGTTAACTTGGAACGCAGACAAACATACCAGTAGAATTTCCCATTATGTTCAATACATTGGGCTGCCCAGGCACGATCATCGGCCCAATCAAATGATTCAATAGCAAGTGGAGAGCCATGATCGGTCCAATTCACCATATCTTTCGTAGAATAGACCCTCCATTCCTGCATCCAGAAAAAATCTGCCTTATCTTCATCATGTCCCGTATAGACATACAACGTACCATCATGAACCATAGGTGCCGGATCAGTAGTATAGCAAGTCTGTACTATCGGATTCTGCCCATGCACAATTCCTGCAAACAACAAGAATACCCCACCCATTATATATTCTCTGATACTTAATAAATTCAATATAGACTTCATATTATTTTTTATATATAGACTAATATACTTATACTATCGGCTAACTATCACCATCCCCCCATTACAAGGAATAGTAATTTGTACTTCTTGCTTTCTGTTCAACCTTACAGTCTGCAAATTCCCCTCCAAATCTTTACTATCACTATAAAGTTTCACCTCTTTTCCCACTTCAATCATAGGAAGTTTTACTTTTAACTTCAATGGTTCTTTCTGTGCGTTCACTCCGGCAATGTACCAGCTATCCGCATGACGACGGGCAAGCAATATGTATTTTCCGGGATAACCATCAATAAACTTCACCTCATCCCAAATTGAAGGAATGGTCTTCATAAAATCCATAGCCCAAACAGGAGCATCAGCTAAATTATTAGGAGCTAAAGCGAAGTGCTGTACAGGACTTTGAAATAGGACAGCCGTAGCCAACGCAAACACATCGGAAGTTACACGACGACTGCCACCCGGTTTGTTCGCCGCATTATAATATTTATTCAAAGCGCTGCCACCGAAATCCATACTTCCCACCGTATTTCGTATAAACGGATGTAAACAAGCATTAAATGATTCGGCATCACAACTGCCCTGAGAGAAATGCAGATTTTCACTGGCAAGTACAGCTTCGCAAGCTACAAAATTAGGATACATCCGTTCCCAACCGCGGGGTAATGTACAACCATGAAAAATAACCATCAGTCCATAATCATTGGCATCTGCAAGAATATCTTCATAAAGCTGCATGGTTACCTGCTTGTCGCTGCCAAAAAAATCAACTTTTATACCTCGTATACCTATACTTTGCATCCATTTCATCTCTTTCCGACGCATAATTATATTATTCATAATACTTCTCGGAGATTGAGGAGCATCATTCCAATACCCGTTGGAGTTATACCAAAGATAAAGTGCCACCCCTTTAGATGCAGCATAATCAGCCAATTCAGCAATCTTGTCCCGTCCTACCTGGGTATCCCATAGCGCATCGACCAATACGGAGCTATACCCCATATCCGCACTAAAATCAATATAGCGTTTCTGTTCATCATAGTTCATGCTATTATCACCACCAATAATCCAACTCCATGTACCACATCCATACTGAAAATCCTGCGAAGCTTCATATAATGGTTTTACCACATCAAACATAACAGTAGTTTCCACTATTGGTGCCAATGTTTTACCAACAGTGATGGTACGCCAAGGAGTTTCACCCGGCAAAGCTATACCTGGTGATACTGTTCCATTTCCATTATATTCCCCTTCTTGTGGAAAACCGATTGTGTACAATCCATTTTCTTTCCCCAACAAGCGGCTTCCGCAATAAGCACTACTCACTCCGGTTTCTGAAATCAAGATCCAACCTTTATCTTCATTCTTGAACAAGCAAGGAAAAGTATAACCATTTCCCCAACCGTTTTTCCCTGTTACATCGTCTACTGTATAACTTGTTTCATAACTAGGAGATGTCCTTGCAAATCCCCCCATCGGAGCTGCCTGCGGACAAAGAAAAGTCGTACTACCTTCAGGAAGCATAAATCCGGTAGCCTCTTTCTTTACAATACAACACAATATATTATCTTGTGAATAAACCCGATATTTAAATGCTATGTCATGATTACTAACTTGGAAAACGATATCATATATCTTTCTTCCTCCTTTGGAAAATGTGTAAGTCTGCACATTTGCCTGATACCGCGGATTACTATTCTTAATCGTAGGAAGCTGATATTCTTCATTGACAGACGACAGCTGACCGACATGCGTTAATACCATCTGCTGGGTAAAGTCCCCAAAATTTGTTTCTATTCCTAATGGAGATTTTTGAAGGAAAGTGACACCTTCATATAGTACACTGTAAGAAGGCATTCCCCCTTCATCCGACACAATTACACACAATTTTCCATCCGGACCATACAACTTATTTTCTTCGCCAAATGCAAACACACAGGTCCAAACAAACACACAAAAAAACAAGATATGTTTTACCATTTTCTTTTAGATTAATTTTTTAGTTAACTATATATTTGCAAAGGAAAGCATCCTTTATCAAATTACATTCCGATTATGTTGCAGAAACTTTCGCCTATGTTACAAATTGGCTTTTTTACATATATATTTCTTTTAAAAACATTAAAATCCATCATAAAACCATATTTCGTCAAAAAACCTACAGAAATTATCAGGCATAACGAAAGTTTCCATAAATTTGCCTTTAATAGAGAACACATCCTATGAAACACATAATCACTATATTTTTTATACTTCTTTCATTACCTGCCATCGCAGAGAAATACTGTGTTTTTACCCCAATCAAAGGGACAGAAGGTTTAGGGGGAAACAGGGTACGCAACATTACCCAATTGCCGGACGGTCGCATGATGATAATCACTGAAGGCTTATTAAACTTATACGATGGAACTGATTTCAATTATTTACACTATAATCAAAAACATTTTTGCCCACTGTCTGCATATTCAGGTTTCCATCACGAATACATAGATTCCCATGGGTATATGTGGATCAAGAATCAATATCAACTAATGGCTGTGGACATAAAACATGAATGTCTTGTGGAGCAACCGGACAGTCTACTCGCCACATGGGGTATCAGTTCTCCTATAAAAGATTTCTTCATGGATAAGGCTAAAAATATATGGATTATAAATGATAAAGACGAACTAATCCTTGTAGACAAAAATAATATGAAGGCAAAAACATTTTTGCCTTATGCATCTTCAATAGGTAACACTACTGATCAACTCTATGATCTTGGTGTACTGGAAGACCAATTATACCTTTTTTACCGTTCCGGTTTGTTGATTTGCTATAATCTTAAATCACATCAAGAAATATACAGGCAAAAGCTACCGGATGAACTTCCTAAAGGGAAATACGAAAATACTTCCTATGTAGTACCCGGTAACAATACTTTTTATCAATTGCGTAACGGAAGCCAAGGAGGAGTAATGCTGAATTACGATACAACAAGAAAAAAATGGAATATTGTATTTCAGACAGACTATCGGCTAAACAGTCTGTCCATCGATAAAGATAGTAGCATATGGGTCAGCTGCTATATGGGATTATGGAACATTGATGCCAGACTGATAAATAAACAATATATACCTAACCTCAAATTAGTAGATGGACGCACTATAAATACAGAGGTGAGCACACTCTATAATGACAATCAAGGAGGTATGTGGTTAGGCACTTTGGACCGGGGAATACTCTATTATCATCCTAATCGTTTCCGTTTTCAAAACATAGGTAAAAGTTTGTTTCCAACCGCCAAAGATGTAAACATATCCGTAACGTGTTTTACAACAGATAAAAAAAACATATTAGTAGGTACAAAGAAAGGTTTGTTTTATTATACTCTTGCCGACGGCAATTTAATCTCATACTCACAGGAATTATCCACTGTTCATTGCAATGTTTTACTAAAAGATAGCCAGCAACGCATCTGGCTGGGAACTTCCGGACAAGGGTTAGTTTGTATAATGCCAAACGGTATAATCAAACAGAATATATTACCCGGACACACTATCCGTTCCGCCATAGAACTGTCAGACGGAACACTATATTTATGTATCGATAATCAAGGGTTCGGTAGATTTATCCCTACTACTGAACAATTTGAAAAAGTTACAGAAGTGCCTGAAATAAGTAGTTTTACAGTTTACCAACTGATTCCCTATGAAAAAGACTGCTTAGCAGGTATCGGGCAAAAAGGCTGGTTCATCTATAATTATAAAAAGAAAAAATACCGTTTTTTCCCTACTTCCCATACATGTAATTCTATTCTAACAGATAATCAAAAACAAATATGGATTGGTCTGGAAGACGGATTATTGCTATGGAACCCGAATACCGAACAACAAAAAACATTTTATACAACTGACGGATTAGTCAATAATTCCATACGGTCCATTATTCAGAGCGAAGATAATATAATTTGGATATCCACTTCCAATGGGATAACGCGTATTACAGCAAATAATCTTCAAGAACCATTATCATATTCATTTGCCAATTTCAATCAATATGACGGTGTAATAACGGATGAGTTCTGCGAACGCTCTGTTTTTATAGCAACCGACGGTACAATTTATTGGGGTGGTATCAATGGTTTTAACAAATTCACAATATCTCCGACTGTAACAGACAAACCATATTCAAGCCCTTTATTTACAGGATTCAAATTATTAGGAGAACAAATAGAGAAAGGCAAAAATTACAATGGTAATCCAATATTGTCTCACCCTATAGCTCAAACTAAGGAAATCACATTAAAACATAACCAGAATTTCTTTTCTTTAGAATTTTCCGCTTTAAACTATATCAATCCCACGCAAACGTACTATCGTTACCAGCTAACAGGTATTGATCATTCTGAAAGAGAAATCCGTTCTTCTGCCGGTAAAGGACATGCTACCTATACCAACATTCCACCCGGAACCTATACTTTTCGGGTACAAGCAGCCGATAATAATGAAATATGGTCAAATAAATATGCAGAAATGAAGATTACAGTAAAAGCTCCATTCTGGAAAACGACATATGCTTACATATTTTACATTCTGCTCATCTCAGGAAGTATCTTACTCTTCATCCTTATATATATACAACGCAAGCGCCGGAAGCTGTTGCGTGACCAAAAAGAAAAATTGGATGAGATGAAAACTGCTTTCTTACATAATGTCAATGAAGAATTGAAAGAGCCTGTCAACCGAATAATATCCCCTTTAGACAGTATGCTGAAATATATGAATGAAGGGAAAGACAAACTGCAACTCGAGGAAGTCCGAAACCATGCCACGGAACTGAAAAAATTAATCAACCAGCTTTCAGAAGGTATACTCTCCCCTTTATCATCGGATGAGAATGAATGGACACAGGAAGAATTATTGGTTAATATGCGTCAATTACTGGAACAACAAGAGAAGCGGAAAGAACAGCTCAAAACAGCCCGAAAGCCAACCTCCGACAATTCTTTATTGTCGGTTGCCGATGAAACCTTTCTTCGTAAAGTACTGCAATATATAGAACAAAATCTTGACAATCCCGAATATTCAGTGGAAGTATTGAGTCGTGATATGGGAATGGACCGTACCGGGTTATATCGAAGGCTTATTTCAGTGGTAGGAAAAACACCTACTAATTTCATCCGATCCATCCGCCTAAAACGTGCAGCCCAACTCCTGAAAGAAGGCTACACTGTTGCCGAAGTTGCCGACCTTGTTGGATTCAACACTTCCAGTTATCTAAGTAAATGTTTTCAGGAAGAATTTGGCATGCGACCTTCCCAATACATAAATCAGTGGAAAAACCGATAAACCACCCTGTTTTTCAACGAGAGTGTTGCTTTCCGCAACATTTGTAATCATCTTCCAAATAGTTTCAGCCTACTTTTGCAATATTATTCAAACATAAAAACAAAGTATCATGAAAAATGCAAAAGTAGGAATTACCGGAATATTGTTTCTAATATCCGACCAGGTAACCACACCTCAAAAAAGGTATAACACACAATAAGAACTATCCCAACCCAATCTGTACAAGTTTAAATAATATAAACATATAACATATTATCAATATGAGAAGAAGCATTATCATTATGGCTTTATGCCTGCTCACGTCATGGATATGGGCACAAGAATTCCAGAAAACCTCATCGGGTATTAAAACTGCCATTTCCGGAAAACAAACCGATATAGAAATTCAATGGTTCGGTCCCAATACCCTTCGTGTTTTAAAAACACCCCAAGGCAAAAGCGTTAAAAAAGAAAGTCTTTCCGTTATTGCCCACCCCAAAAACTCCGGTATTAAAATTACTACTCCCGGAAATGGCTGTATTGTCATGACAAGCCAAACACTGACAGTGACTCTTAATCCCCAAACAGGTATTATTACTTATGCAAAACCTAACGGTGACACATTACTCATTGAACAAGAGAATGTCAAGGCTTTTACTCCTATTAACGATGCCGGACGCTCCACCTATAGCGTTTATCAAGGCTTCACAACAAGCAAAGAAGAAGGTCTTTACGGACTCGGACAATTGCAAAATGGGCAGATGATGCAACGTGACATAACCAAGCATCTGGTTCAGGGCAATGTGGAAGACGTTTCTCCTTTCTTCCAGTCCACCAAAGGCTACGGAGTGTTTTGGGATAACTACTCAGGTACTACATATACCGACAACGAACAGGAAACCTCCTTCCGTTCCGAAATCGGCGATTGCATAGACTATTACTTTATGTATGGTGGTTCTGCTGATGGAGTTATAGCCGAAGTACGTGCACTGACTGGTGATGTACCAATGATGCCTTTGTGGAGTTATGGCTTCATGCAGAGTAAAGAACGATATAAAAGTCAGGAAGAAACAGTAGGAGTAGTGAAAAAGTATCGCGAGTTGGGGATTCCTTTGGATTGTATCATTCAAGACTGGCAATACTGGGGACATAACTACCTCTGGAATGCCATGGATTTCCAGAACCCTACTTTCAGCCGTCCCAAAGATATGATTGACGAAGTACATGCTCTGAATGCCCGCATGATGATTTCCATATGGTCCTCATTCGGTCCTGCTACCAAACCTTACAGAGCTTTGGATAAAGAGGGATTGCTCTTCGACATCGAAACCTGGCCGCAATCCGGTGTTGACGGTTGGCCGCCTAATATGGAATATCCCTCCGGAGTACGTGTATATGATGCTTACAGCCCCAAAGCCCGTGATATTTATTGGGAACATCTCAATAAAGGAATATTCCAGCTCGGCATGGATGGTTGGTGGATGGACTCGACAGAGCCAGATCATTTTAACCACAAGGAAAGCGATTTTGACCGCCAAACCAGTCTTGGCTCTTATCGCAGTGTACGCAATGCCTATCCACTCGTCAGCGTAGGTGGTGTATACGATCATCAACGTGCTCTAACACAAGATAAACGTGTCATCATCCTGACCCGCTCCGGTTTCTTAGGGCAGCAACGTTACGGTTCCAATGTTTGGTCTGGTGATGTCCAATCCTCTTGGGATATGTTCCGCAAGCAAATAACAGCAGGATTAAACTTCTCACTGACCGGCATGCCGCACTGGAACTCAGACCTTGGTGGCTTCTTTGCCGGTTCATACAATACTAGTTGGGGAGACAATAGCGCTACACGTAATCCAATGTATCAGGAACTTTACGTCCGCTGGTTACAATTTGGTGTTTTCTGTCCAATGATGCGCAGTCATGGCGCTGATGTACCTCGCGAATTTTATTGGTATGGTAAAAAAGGTGAACCTGTTTATGACGCCTTGGTTGATGCTGTCAAACTACGATACACTCTGCTGCCTTACATCTATTCCACTTCCTGGGATGTAACGCACAACCGCTCCACTTTCATGCGTGCACTCTTCATGGATTTTCTTGGCGACAAACAAACATGGAATATAAACAATGCATATATGTTCGGCAAAGCATTCCTGGTAGCACCAGTGCTTCACGCACAGTACACTCCGGAAGTACACCAAAAAAAATTAAAGGAAAATGAAGGCTGGGACCGTAATAACAAAGAAACAGCAAAAGCACCGGTACTTACCGACTTCACTCAAACTAAAAGTATGGAAGTCTATCTACCAGCTGATACCCGATGGTATAACTATTGGACCAATGAAGCCATAGAAGGCGGACAGAAACTTACCGTTTCCACGACACTCAATCGCATCCCCCTCTTTGTACGTGCCGGCAGTATCGTTCCATATGGACCGGAAGTACAATACACAAGTGAAAAAAAATGGGACAATCTAACCTTATGCATATACCCTGGCAATAACGGTAGTTTCACCCTTTATGAAGACGAAGGAGATAATTATAATTACGAAAATGGAGCCTATACCGAAATCCCAATGAATTGGGATAATGCCAGTAGAATTCTTACAATCGGTGCACGAAAAGGAGAATACAACGGCATGCTGCAAAAACGTCAATTCATAGTGAAAACCATAGACGGTAACAGTAAAACTGTAACTTATACAGGCAAAAGAATAAAGGTTAAGTTGTAATTATCTCTTGCACCGATAAATATGCTGCCGCATGACAGCTAAATACCAACTATCATGCGGCAGTCATTTAATGTCATCACATTTTATCGGCCTTATCCAGTTTAAAATTCTCTACATTCCGGCCTCTTTCGCAAAGAAGTCTGTCATTTTCTTGAAAGTATTTTCATTGAAAGTGACAGGACCATGTTGTCCGTCAGGAACCGAAACAAATTCTTCCAAACGTCCCTGTGCCTTCAGAGCCTCAGAGAAAAAGATACTTTGACAATTGGGAACTACAGTGTCCGCTTCACCATGAATAACAATAAATTTAGGATCGTTTTTATCTATATAAGTAATGGGATTTAGAAGAGCCAACATATCCAAATTATCAGCGGGTATCCCACCTATCAAAGCTGCCTCAGGAGAATTAGCCCCTTTAGTGGTATTACAGTTCTCCATCCGTGTCATATCTATCGGTCCGAACCAATCAACGACCGCATCCACCCGGCTGCTAAAAGAAAAATACTCCCCTACATTACCTTCCAAATCCACCGTTTTATCCCCTATAGTATAAGATTTCACACCATTGGTTGTCCCCGCCAAAGACGCTAAATGTCCCCCCGATGAAAAGCCGGTAATTCCAATAAAGGATGTATCCAACTTATACTTGGCAGCATTAGCACGAATGAAACGAATAGCAGCCTTCACATCATTAATCTGTGCAGGGAACTTAGCATCCCTGCTTGAACGGTGATTAATGGAAACCACTGCAAAGCCTTTATCAAGCAACGACCTGCCAAAAACCTGAAAGGCATTCTGTTTCATATTATTAGCAAACCAAGCACTGCCATAAATAAGTACCACCACCTTATGAGATGACTTACCCGTATCAGGCAAGTAAATATCCAACTTGTGACCTTCCAGTTCGTCATCCGCATAACAGACATCTGCCCAACGACAATCGGAAATCTTATCTTCTATCTTAAAATAATCAAAATCAACGTATCCTTCCGTCTCCTTGGTAGCGTAATTGAACAAAGCAAACCGATAGCCCATGAAGTGCGGCATGGTATATTGCATCTTCAAGACGTTGCCGATAGCCTTCCAACGAATACCATCCAAACTGTAATAGAAATAGCCTTTATCAGCTCTGTTCCTGAAGTCGCATTCTGCCTTAAAGTAAATCACCGACTGCTCCAATGGCACTTTTTCTATCTCCATAGGTTTCTCATTCTCACCATTCACCATTACAATATATTTCTTTCCATCAATAACCTTAACACCCACCTGACCATATTTACGCTGGAAAAGAGACAGTCCCGCAAAGTCTCCCTCTTTCATCCCTGAAACATCCATACTGACTGAACCTGTACAAACAGGACCAATAGTACGTTGTGTCAGCATATTCTTAGCTTGTGTAAAAGATGTTTCCACCCGCCCTGTTGTCAACCGCAAATACCCTTTGCGGGCAGAAAGCGACCAAAGAGAATTGTCCGGATTGTGATTCCATTGCCATACCAACGGCAAGGTACGTTCTCCTTTCTTCCGATTGAAGTCATCAGAAGCAACAATACCTAGAATGAGTCCGCGGCTATCGGGCAGTTCCAACTTAGCAGGAGCACGTCCATCCACACCCAAAACAGGCCATCCATCTTTCCACTCAACCGGAACAAGATAAGGAATACGACCTACCGCACCGCAATCCTCAAACAGATAAGCAAACCAGCGTCCATCCGGTGTATCCACCAGCCCACCTTGTGCAATTCCACGATCCTGAAAAACAACACGTCCTTCATAAGGTCCAGTTATCTTATCAGCACGATGCACAATCACAGTACGCACTCCGCCACGTGGCCAAGTGATATTAAAAAGATAATACTTCCCTTTTACCTTGAAAAGTTGTGAACCTTCAGCACCCAGCATGATATTATCTCCGGCCGGCGCACTGGCATTCTCTATCAGCACCCTCTCCGTATCCGGCTTTACACCTGAAAGATCCGGTTTCAGCTCCGCCAAAAAGAGTTTCCCATTACCATATATCATGTAGATATGCCCGTCCTCATCAAAGAAAAAAGAATGATCATGATAAGCGGGAGAGAATTCCGTGCACTTCCAGGGACCTTTTTCAAGATTTTTAGTGGTATAAAAATATGTCTTGCCCGTAGTCTGAGCGAAAGTGGAGAGATAGTACACTCCCTCGTGATAGCGAAGACAACTCGCCCACGACCCACGCCCATAAGTATTTTTCCCGTCATCCAAGTTCATGGTAGGTATATTGGCAAGCGTATCGTAAGCATAATTCACCAATTTCCAATTCACCAAGTCATTTGATTTCATAATAGGAACTCCCGGAGACATATGCATCGTAGTGCTGCTCATGTAATAAGTATCCCCCACACGCAGCATTGACATATCTGGTGCATCAGCATAAATCACAGGATTAGTTGCAGGCTTTTGCGCCGACAGCGGTAATAGTATGCAACAAAACAAGTTACATAAAAGTAAAAGAGTTTTTTGTTTTCTCATATTTGTATTAAACTACATGTAATTATCGTCTTTATATTAATTCTTATTGAAATAGCAATTGTGCGTACTGATGCAACGCCCTGCGCCAAGTCAGCCACTCATGTGCAGTTTCAGGAGATTCATAATAGGTATATTTAATCCCCTGTTTATCCAACATTTGCCTGAAAGCTTTTACAACACCGGGAAAAGGAGCCGGCTCGGAAGTCCCCAAACCCAGAAAGAAAGACTTGAATTGCCTGTTTACCGCTTTCCCATCTTTAAATTTTCCACCTAAAAAAGTATCAGCATCCAAAGGTTCCGTACTCGGATAGTTGGATGTACCGCTAAAACCACCATAATAGGCAAAAGCCTCCGGATGATTCATGGCAATACGCATTGTCTGATTTGCCCCCATTGATAAACCAGCAATAGCCCGGCTCTCACGATTAGGCAATGTACGGAACTTCTCATCAATCATTGGTATGACCTCTTGCATCAGCACTTCCTCAAATACCGTTGTCTGGAAAGGAGTTTGTTCGCTCGGCCTGGTTGCATAACCATTATCCATGACAATCAGCATCGGGACTGCTTTCTTCGCAGCAATCAGATTATCCAATATCAAATTCGCTTTACCCTGACTGCCCCAACCCGTTTCATCCTCAAAACTGCCATGCTGAAGATAAAGCACCGGATAACGCCTCTCCGTATTGACTTCATATCCAGCTGGTGTATACACGAAACAACGTCTCCACGACTGTGTAATTTTAGAATAGTAGTTCAATTCGCTCACCAAACCATGAGGTACATTTTTCAAAGCATAAAAATCCTCATCATGTGCCGGAATTTCAATTCCACTCCCCCAACGTCCCGCACCATAAAAATATTTCGTACCCGGATCTGGAACAGATGCCCCATCCACATTCAACTGATAATAATGAAAACCCTCTTGCTGACGTTCTGATTCTCCCGTCCAAAATCCTTGCTCATTTTTTATCATGTCATATTTTACACCACCAATATCAAGCTGTACTTTTTTGGCTTCCGGTGCATAAAGTTGGGCACGTACCCTCCCTTCGGAATTAACCTGAGGGTACGCTTTCCCTAATTGGTTTACACTTGAAGGTTTGAAATCTTCAAAAGCTTGTGCATAAGAGAACGAATTAAGATTCGTTAGTAATGCAAAAGCGCCAAATAATGTGATAATCCTTTTCATTGCTATATTGCGAAGCTGGTTTAACAATATTACAAAGGAAAACATCTTTCGCTAATTTCTTTTCCAAAATTTGTTGCAGATTCTTTCGCTTATGTTACATATTTCAGAAAAGTATACAGTTCTTATGCAATTTCTATAAATTTATATTCTACTGTCTAAAAGTTTAGTTTATCCCATAAGGTTCTTCATTACTTTAGGGGGGCAATCTTACGTTTTGAGTGTTATCAGCTTTGTATTACGGACTCCTTTGTGTTACATTTACATTAATCATCTCTCTAAACTCTCCATCGAAGCCTCCCCCCATTAAGAATACAATGAAACAACGCCCCAGCCACGTATTATATATTGTATCTGAGGATTCTACACCAAATATTCTTCCAGTTCAATACCTTCCCGCGAAAGAACGACTTTAACAGACCAATGGATCAGCTGGTCTACGAGTACACTTCATTAATATGATCTTTCATCCGTTGTTTCAAAATTTCGGGTGAAACATTCTTACCATCCTTGTCTACGCAGAACCACTGTGCAAGTTGTGAATGCCCAATAAGGCAGTGTCCGGTAATATACATTCCATTTTATCTTCACCGAATTTCACAAATTCATCTGCCTGGCCAAAATCATAACGGTCTTCTTCAGGATGAATAATTGCGTGCTTCATGCAGTTTTCTGCAACAACAGCATTAAAGTGCTGCTTCACTATTTTTACAGAAGCTGTATCTACACCTGACGATTGCCTTGTGTTCAGCGCAACTCCGATTAGAAATTTATCACCCAGTACATCTTTCAGGGAAGTATCTTTTTTGTAGTTGTTTGAGTACCACAAGCAGCCAAAATCAGTGCAGTTAGACATACAAGCAGTATATTTTTGTTTTTCATGTCAATTTTTGTTTATTAATTAGACATTATATAGATTAATTTGTTATATGACTCATTTTGTGACTGATTCTAAAGTTGTGTAATCCACAAGCAATAAGAATCACCATATCTTCGAAACCGAATTTATGGCATCTGAATC
>NZ_JACOOD010000050.1:0-25495 GCF_014287405.1 Bacteroides sp. NSJ-48
TATAATATATGCGCATGCGCGCGGAAAGAAACAACGGAAGGCTGAAAGAAAACACGGAGATACGGAAGGGCATTGCATGACACCCGGGTCTTGACATGTCTGACATCCGGGTCTCGGCATGTTCGACATCCGGGTCTCGGCACGTTCGACACCCGGGTCTCGGACACAAGAAAAAGACTAACGGAACTAATGGCACAGGAAGGAGACGATACGGAAACATGCAACGAAAAGAAAGACAGAAAGAAAAACGGCAGAGGAAAGGATACAAAAAAACAACGACACAGTAAAAGAACAGAAGACACAGAAAAAAGGAGAAAGGCGGCTGACAGCCTGGAAAACACGAAGCAAGCCACAACCAGACAAACCTGTTAAAGGAAGATGCACGTTGTATTAAATGTTAACAGAAGCAACTGTCTTATAAACCGTGTTACCAAACAACAGATTTCCAGAAAAAATATTGGATAATACCAGGAATGGAATATCTTTGCAATGTGTTTTTCATAGTATTAGATTTAAGGTTAACAAAAAGATTGGCTGTCTGGGAGAGATAGCCTTTTTTTATGGAGTATGATAAAGAAATATGCAGCGCTCCTCTGTACATAATTTTTTTTCGTATATTTGCGAGAAACTTATTAAAAACCAATCAAATCTATGCTTACGAAACTTAACCACGTACTCCTTGCAGGTGTCGTAGCTTTGGCATGTTCTTCGTGCCAAACAGAAAAAAAGGCCGATTACCAAGTAATACCTCTCCCCCAAGAGGTTGTTCTGACACAAGAAAAGCCGTTTCTATTAAACAAAAATGTTTCCATTACCTATCCAGAAGGCAACCTCCTGCTGAAGCGCAACGCTGAATTCTTATCCGGATACATCCGGCAAGCCACCGGGTATACTCCTCCTGTAAAAGGCTTAAAGGACGGAGAAACGGCAAAGCATGCAATCAATTTAGGTTTAGATGCGGATATAGCCAATAAAGAAGGTTATGTGCTGACAACAACTTCGGAAGGTATTCTAATCAACGGGCAGACAGAGAACGGCGTGTTCTACGGTTGCCAGACATTACGGAAATCAATCCCCGCCGAAGCTCAGGGAGCTGATATTCTGCTACCGGCAGGCAGTATCAAAGACGAACCCCGCTTTACATATCGCGGTATGCATCTTGATGTATGCCGACATTTCTTCCCGCTTGAGTTCATAAAAGAATATATCGACTTACTGGCGCTACACAATATGAATACTTTCCATTGGCATCTGACAGATGACCAGGGATGGCGCATCGAAATAAAGAAATATCCGAAGCTGACGGAAGTCGGTTCAAAACGCAACTGCACCGTTGTCGGCAAGGCAAGAAGCGGAAAATATGACAACATTCCGTATGGCGGCTTCTACACGCAGGAACAAGCCAAAGAGATTGTGAAGTATGCACAAGAACGTTACATCACCGTAATTCCCGAAGTAGACCTGCCGGGACACATGCTTGCCGCTTTGGCCGCCTATCCTGATATGGGATGCACCGGAGGACCGTACAAAGTATCTCCCGACTGGGGTATCTTTGAAGATGTATTGTGCATCGGCAACGAACAGAGCATGCAGTTTCTTGAAGATGTAATGGCAGAAATCACCGAGATATTCCCTTCTAAGCTTGTACACATCGGTGGAGACGAAGCTCCCCGTACCCGCTGGGCCAAGTGCCCCAAATGTCAGGCACGCATCAAAGCGGAAGGCTTGAAAACAGACAAACAACATACAGCCGAGGACCGTCTGCAAAGCTATTGCATGACACGCATCGAAAAGTTCCTCAACAGCAAAGGAAGGCAAATTATCGGTTGGGACGAAATACTGGAAGGCGATGTGGCACCAAATGCCACTGTTATGTCCTGGCGTGGCACATCCGGCGGTATCAAGGCTGCACAAATGGGACATGACGTAATTATGACACCCAATCTTTACTGTTATTTTGACTATCTCCAAACTGCGGACAGTAAAGACGAACCTCTCGGCATAGGCGGATACGTACCGGTAGAGAAAGTATACAGTCTCGACCCTACCGCTTCGCTTACCGAAGAGCAGTCCAAACATATCCTCGGCGCACAAGCCAACTTATGGACAGAGTATATCGCCACTACCGAACATGCAGAGTATATGATACTCCCACGCATGGCTGCTCTTGCCGAAGTGCAATGGACACAGCCCGAAAAGAAAGATTACGCGGACTTCACCCAACGCCTGCCGCGCCTCATCAAGTTCTACCAACGGGATAGCATGAATTATGCCAAACATATATTCGATATCCAAGCAGAATATACCACTACCCAAGAAGAGGACGGAAGCGGTAGCGGAGCTATAGTAGCCACGCTTCGCACCATTGACAATGCTCCCATTTACTATACCTTAGACGGTACTGAACCCACTACAGCCTCCGAACAGTATAACGGAACCGGAATCGTTATCCGCCAGTCCGCCGACTTGCGTGCTGTTGCTATCCGCCCTGAAGGAAAAAGCAAGGTAACAGAAAAAAACTTCTACATCAACAAAGCCACTTTCTGCCCGATTGAGCTGATAGGTACACAGCCCACTCCGAAATACGCCTTTAAAGGCGCTACCGCTTTAGTAGACGGAATGAGCGGAATTGACAATTATGCAACCGGCGAGTGGATTGGCTTTTTGGATGGAGACGTAACGGCTGTTATCGACCTCGGTGCGTCAAACGGCAATGCCGCAGGCAAGACAGTTGCCGAATTACCGGAGATAAAGCATGTCTCTACCCATGCCGTAATAGACATGGGCGCCTGGGTTGCAGGATGTACAGGCCTGACAGTATCAGTGTCTGACGATAACAGAAGCTTCCGTGAGGTGGCAGCCAAAGAATTTCCCGTTGAAATGGACAGCCGTAAAAAAGCTGTGGCAAACTATGAAGTTACTTTCGAACCGGTGAAAGCACGCTATGTTAAAGTATTAATCAAGCGTACCCCTGCCCTGCCCAAAGGACATCCGGGAGAAGGAGGAACACCTTTCCTGTTTATCGATGAGATTGAAGTGGAATAAGGCAACTTATCAAAAACAGTAGCATATACAACAACTATCATCCTGTCATTCGGAGGAATCTAATATCCAAGAATGACAGGATGATATTTTCTGCGAAAGTGCATCTAAAACATTTATTCAATCACGAAACTCCCACGTTGCAAATCCCGATTCTGCGAGCTTTTCCCCACCATCACATCGTACCTGCCTGCACAAACCCGCATCGTATTACTTTGAGCATCCCACCATTCCAATTCCTTGCCGTTCAAATCGAACGCTACCTCAACACTCTTTCCGGCAGGAATGTGGACACGTTTAAAAGCACGCAAAGTCTTGCCCGGTCCTTCTGCGTCATCTTGCTTCTTGAGGTAAACCTGCACCACCTCTTCGCCGTCACGCTGACCGTTATTCGTAACGTTAACGGTCAACTTCAAAGGTTCTCCCACCTTAATCTGTTCCTTGGCCAAGGATAAGTTGCCATATTCAAAGGTAGTGTAGCTCAAGCCGTAACCAAACGGGAACAATGGTTGTTGAGTCATATAACGATAGGTACGTCCTGTCATATTATAGTCCTCAAAATCGGGAAGCTGAGACATATTGCGATAAAAAGTTACAGGCAAGCGTCCACCCGGATTATAGTCACCGAACAATACATCTGCCACGGCAGTGCCGCCCGCCTGTCCCGGATACCAAGCCTGTAGGATAGCTTCACAATTCTTTGTTTCAGGCTCCAAAGCGATGGGCGAACCGGAACAATTCACCAAAATTATCTTCTTTCCGGCACGATGCAATGCGTGAATCAATTCACGCTGAACAGCCGGCAATTCAATGTCCGTACGGTCTCCGCCCTTGAAACCGGGAAGGTTCACTCCCATCTCCTCTCCTTCCAAAAGAGGAGATATACCACCGGCAAAAACTACAACATCGGCCTCTTTCACACAAGCTACAGATGCATCGATATTTACCTTTTGCTTGAAGCCGATATCGAAATTCAGTTGCGCATCGCTTCTGAAATATTCAAAGTCAAGTTCGATGTCGTAAGGAACACCCGCTTTTACCTGTAGCGTATAGTCCAGTGACCTGCCACCATGCGTATTGCGGAAACGCTTTACTTCTTCGCCATTGATACGCAGGCAACCGGAACCGTATGTATAAATTTCGAATACCACTTCGCCCGATTGTAGAGGGGTGAGCACGCTGTTGTAAGTTGCCGAGAAGTCTGTCAGGTTTACGCCCGGTGCAAAAACCGTAGCTCCCGAGGTACAGAAGCGGAAAGGGGTGGTTACTTGTGTAGTAGTCACCGGGGTGCCCTCATGCTTTACATTGTTCCAATAACGTGCTGTAAACCCTTGTCCATCTGCCGACTTACACTGGTTGAACACGCTTTGAATCAGTGTTCTTTCCACCCAACTGCAACCCTGTTCATAAATCAGCTTATCGTCCGCTTCCAACGCGTTCCGTATTCCATCCAGAATGGTGACTGTATGTGACGGCATACCGTTATAATTGCCCCATTGCATTACGGAGTCATTAGCATTAGGTCCCATGACAGCTACAGTCAGACCGCCACGTTTCAAGGGAAGGATATTGTCTTTGTTTTGCAGTAATGTCATGGACTTGCGGGCTATATCCAAAGCCAATGAGTCGTGTGCAGCCGAAGCCACTACGGAGAAAGGAATCTTCGTCCAAGACACATCTTCCGGAGCGTCCATTTCTCCCAAAGCAAAACGGGCTTCCAGCAGGCGGAGCACAGCCTTATCAATGTCTTTCTCATCAATCTTGCCTTCTTGAGCTGCCTTTACCAATGCCTTATAACTGGAGCCACACTCCAAATCCGTTCCGTTCAGCACTGCGGCTGCCGAAGCAGACTCTGCATCGGAATATGCCTTATGCCCGTATTCATTATAAAAGTCGGCAATAGCGCCACAATCGGAAAGGACAATACCATCGAATCCCCAATCGTTACGGAGAATTTGTATCAGCAAACGGTTGCTGCCGCAACAAGGCTCTCCCTCGAAACTGTTATAGGCACACATCACCTCCTTTACACCGGCTTCCTTCACTAACGCCTCAAAAGGCGGCAGATAGGTTTCATACAAATCACGTGTGCTAAGGTTCTCCACGTTGAAAGAATGACGGTTCCATTCCGGACCGGAATGTACAGCAAAGTGTTTGGCACAAGCATGCAACTTATCGTATCTTCCGTCATTGGTTCCTTGCAGACCTTTCACTACCATGACACCCATGCGACTGGTGAGATAAGGGTCTTCACCGTAAGTCTCAATACCCCGTCCCCAACGCGGATCACGGTAAATATTCACCGTAGGCGTCCACATGGTAAGTCCCTGATAACGCTCATAACTGCCCTGCGATGCGTAATATGTATTTTTTGCACGCGCCTCATCCGATACGGCATTGAATACTTCATATACTGTTTGCGGCGAAAAAGAGGCCGCCATACCTATCGGTTGCGGAAAAACCGTAGCCAATCCGGCGCGTGCCACACCGTGCAGCGCCTCGTTCCACCAGTTATAGGGTTTGATACCCAAGCGCTCCACCGGTTGGGAAGTGTCCATCATCAATGCTACTTTTTCTTCCAAAGTAAGTTCTTTCAGTAAAAGTTCCGCCCGCTTATCCGGAGTCAAAGAGGTTGTTCTGTACGTAGGTTGGCTGCACCCTATCAACAATAGAAGAGGCAACCAACAGATAAGTTTCCGTTTCATGGTTGTTGCTGTTTTAATGATAGTAATCAGATTTATTTACCGTACAAAGATACAGGGTTACCCGATATACCATTGTGCCAAATGTTTCATAAAGTTTACTGTATGTATCATGACATATACTATTTAAACATATTAATCCGGTAGAAAAGAATAATACCGGCAGCATGCTAATAATGAAAGGAATACGTGTACCAAGATATTTCACGCCGTGGTACACGCCGTACCACAGTATGGTACGAGCAGTACCTTACTAAGGTACGAGCCCTACCACCCTTTGGTACATGAGCTACCAAAGAGCGGTACAGGGAATACCAGCAGCCGGTACCAGCAGTACCACCCTTAGAACTGGAAGTAAATGAACGGTTGTATCTCCGAACTCTTCATCTGAATAACCAGATAGACTATGGCAACCAGCAGCAATGCCTTCCCTATCAACGGAAGACGAACGACCGCCTTGCTGCAAGCATGCTCCCAACTATCAGGCACGAAATGCAGGAAGAAGCCGAGCGCCATCAAGGCAAACACTTCCCAATAGCCCACTATCAGTTGCGGGAAAAGCCCGGGACGGAAAGTCGTGAATATCTGCCTCAACATATCCAACGAAGCGGAGAAATCGGCATTGCGGAAGAATATCCAGCAGAAGCAGACGAAGTGGAACGTAATGACGATGCCGAAGAAGCGGCGGATGCCACGACTGCGTTCGCCCTTCTTCCGTCCGGTAATGCCCATCCAGAACTTATGGACAGCCAAAGCAACGCCATGCAACATTCCCCAAAACACAAAATTCCAGGAAGCCCCATGCCACAAGCCGCCCAAGAACATGGTAATGATAAGGTTGGCATACTGGCGTATCTTGCCCTTACGGTTGCCGCCCAGGGATATATAGAGATAATCGCGCAGCCAACTGGAAAGCGAGATATGCCAACGACGCCAGAACTCCGTAATGGATGCCGACTTATAAGGCGAGTCGAAGTTTATGTTGAAGTGAAAGCCCAATAACAAGGCAATGCCGATAGCCATATCGCTATATCCGGAGAAGTCGCAATAGATTTGCAGCGCATAGCCGTAAACACCCATAAGGTTTTCCACACCCGAATACAAGGTAGGATTATCGAAGATGCGCTCCACAAAGTTGATACTGATATAGTCCGAGATAACTGCCTTCTTGAACAGTCCGCTCACAATAAGGAAAATCCCCCTGCCGAACATCTCTCTGGAAACAAACAACGGACGGCGGATTTGCGGAATAAAGTCGCGTGCACGCACAATGGGACCCGCCACCAACTGCGGGAAGAATGATACATAGAATGCATAGTCCAACAAGTTGGTGAGAGGCGTTATCTCCTTGCGGTACACATCGATTGTATAGCTCAGCGACTGGAACGTAAAGAAGGATATACCCACAGGCAGGAAGATGTCCATTGCGGTAAACGTGCTGCCCGTGAGCGAAGCAAAGAAATCGCAGAGAAAGTTCGTATATTTAAAATAGCACAGCAGTCCCAGGTTTATCGCCAGACTGGCTGCAACCCACATTTTGCATTGCCACTGCACGGTGGCACGCGCCATAAGGCGGGCTATGAAGAAATCGCTCACCGTAACGATAGCCAGCAGAAAGAAATAGGCACCGCTGCTTTTATAATAGAAATAGTAAGAAAACAGGGTGACGAACATCAGGCGGGCGGTGGTGCGGCGCTGCAAAAGCAGGTAGAACAGGATAAAGGCTGCAAACAGCCACAGGAAAATACCGCTGCTGAATATCATCGGTGCATGCGGATCGTACACCAGCAGGTCGTGCAGGCGGGTAAGGTCTATATTCAGTTTGTTCAAAAGTTCGCTAATATTCCACATCGGTCGGTTTACGGCTAAATGAGTTAACTACATTCACTGACTGCAATAGTCATTATACGCTTTCAGCAGAGCGCGATAGAACATCTCGCCCTGCAATGCATATCCTTCCGGAAGATAATGCACATGGTCGGGACGCATCAGACGCGCTTCCTGCCAGTTGAGACAAGCCCGGCGGACACCGCCGAAAGTCTCGTACATATCCCACACCGCCAGTCCGTTGGCATCGGCAAAACGGCGGATGGTCTGTGCGGCAACAGCAGTACGGGGATTAATCTTATAGGTACGCCGGCGACGGCGCTGACGGAAACTATCGTATGAACCGGGCGGAGTAGTCATCAGCATCGGAACATCGGGCAGACTCTTGCGAAGCATGCACACCAGTTCTTCCATCTGCCGGTAGTGCAGTATGGAGTTATACCGCCGGTTGTGGCTCTCGTTCGTTCCGAAAGAGAGAATGACAAGGTCGGGATGCAACGCAGCGATATCCGCCACACGGTCCGGACGGGTAAAGGTTGTACAAAACGCACCGTTTATCCCCATGTCCGTATAAGACAGTGCTCCGAATGTTCTTTGAAGCAACCCGCCCGTGGTTTCGGGAAAGATATGGCCACGGATATGGCTGTCGCCCACATGCACGATGCGTACCGTATCGGCAGCGATGCCCAGACGGAGCATGCGCAGTTTCTCCCAAAAGGGCTTCAGGATACCGATGCTGTCTATCAGCTCGTTCCCGCCCAGTTGCCGAAAGGCTGTGGGCAGGGTGATGAGAGGAATGGGCAACGTATCCGTACGCTGTCCGTAGATTCTAAGCGTGTCGCAATCAAATGCCGTTTTCTGAAGCCGGGGACAACCCGGAAGCACATCTTGGGCATAGTTCCGTTGCACCGGCAGGAAGAGCAACGCCAATACCGCGCAGCAAACGGCAAACCGTAAATCGGCCAAGTACCGGCTCCTTTTATGGCTCCGCTTCATAGGCACGCCTCCTGTCGTATTGTTCTTTGCCATAAACCAGAGCCTCATAAAGCAGTTCCGCCAGATGCTTGCCGCCACGGAAGTTGATATGCGTATAATCGTAATTGGCTAAAGAAGGTTTGGCATGCACCATATCCGCCATACTGCCTTCACCGCCCATAGCTTCGAACATATTCCAGAAAGCCACCCCACTGTCTGCCGCCAGATTCTGCTGGTAACGGATAAGGTTTTTAATGCCGAGCATGGTCCGCAGGCTGCCCTCTTCGGTTTTATACTCGCGGTCGCCCACACCGACAATGAGAATTCCGGCTTGGGGGAAGGCTTGCTTCAAATGGGCAATGGTCGTCAGCATACCGTCGCGATAGCGGTCGTAATTACGCCCGCGTTCCGTAGCTACGTTCAGTCCGTACTGAAGGACTATCAAATCGTACGGACGCAGTTCGTTAAATTCGCGCATAGTCCGGACAGGTATGGAACGCAAAGACAGACCAGAACTGCCCCGAAGCGAAAAATTATCGACGGCAATCCCTTGCGTGCCGTCCATAGCCACTCCGTAGAATAAGGTAGAATCGGCGCTCTCCACTTTCCAACGTACAGAGCCGATACGTCCTGTTACATCCATTTCACGAAGTCCGTCGGCAGGCGGGAATGTTCCGGTCTGCGGTTCGCCCTTGTTTACGGATGCCGAAAGGCGGGCTTCGCCTTTATTATAAAAGAAGATAGAAGCACGTTCGCAAGTATCGAGCCGGGAAGCATACTTCCTCTGTCCGCCAAGTTCTACGTACGCTCCGGGAGTCGGAATAAAATAATGGCCCGAAACACCTTGTTTGCCACGGTCGAAGAATACGGAGTCCGTAACGGAATGGCTCTGCCAGCCGCCAAAGCTGTGCCGCACCGTAGGCCGATAGCCGTTGACCGGAGAAGTAATCGTCACGAAGCCTACCCCGCAGCCGCCATAACGTTCCTGCAACATCGCACGCAGGTCGGCCGTCAGGATATCCGCCTCAATGAAAGAATCTCCGAAATAGGCGATACGCACCGGACGGGGCTTTGCCGCCAGCTCATCCAGCGCGCGATAGAAAGGTGTCATGCCGCGCAGGGTGGAGTCGCTGTAATCCTCAATGCAGGTCATGCCGCTGCGACAGGTATCCACAAAGGCGGGCTTCACTTTCGGGGGCGGCGGCAACAGACTGTCCGGTTCGCTCACGACTTCCGGCACGGGACGCACATCGCCAAGTATGTCTACCCGCCTCAACACATGGCCCCCTATCGTGCCCCCCGGCAGCAAGTTCAGCAGCAGAAGTACCGCCAGCACAATAAGCATCAGCCAACCTGTATGTTTTAAAACGCTCTTTTCCATAACTAATCCGGACGCAAAGATAAAGAATCGGATGAAAATAAATATCGTCCTTCCTAAAAAGAAATCGTCAGGTTCATTTTAACACAGTCTTGACTGCTGTTTGTGTGGCAGAAACTTTAAACAGTCCGCTCTATGTTCCAGACAAATGCCCGGAGCCCCAATTGCTCGGTCTGCTTGTCCATGTTGTGAAGGACCTCCAGCAGGGGCTCTACCCGCTCGTCCTCTACCATTGTAAGAATGGCGGAGCACATGGAAGGCCAGGCGTGACTGCCGTAATGAGGCTCACCGGTCTTGGAACCGCGCCCGCGAACCTGCTCCCAATAAGTGAAGCCCCGGCAATTGAGCCGGTCGAGTGTAGCAATGATACGCTCGTAATATGCCTGATCGAATGTAATTAATACTGATTTCATTATTCAATTATTAAATGTCAACTATTAATTATTAGCCTGTTCCTCGAAGTAAGCATCCAATTGCTTGCGCATCTTGCGACGTTGGCGTTTGATGCCGACACCACCGAAGATACAGTACATCGTAGGAACGTAAATCAAAGTCAGAATGGTGGAAACCGCCAGACCGCCGATTACGGCAATCGCCATAGGACTCCACATCTCAGAACCCTGACCGCTGCTGATGGCCATCGGAATCATACCGAGAATGGTAGTCATGGTCGTCATCAACACCGGACGGAGACGACTCTTGCCTGCCGTAACCACGGCATTCAGCACCGACTGCCCGCGTTCGCGGCAGAGAATGGTGTAGTCGATGAGTACGATACCGTTCTTCACCACGATACCGATCAACATGATACTGCCCAGCAGACTCATCACACTCAGCGTCGTATTGGTTATGAACAGCGCCATTAGCACACCGCTCATGGCAAACGGCACGGAGAGAATCAGAATAAACGGATAGGTAAGCGACTCGAACTGGGCTGCCATTACGATAAACACGAGGATGATAATCAATACGCCGAGTGTTCCCAAATCGCGGAACGAATCCTGCTGGTCCTCAAAGGAACCCGCCACCTGAATGGTTATGTCGGACGGTTTCTCCATTCTATCGATAATGGCATTGCCCGCAGCCACCACGTCACCCAACGGAGCGCCGGAGATGACGGCAGACACCGTTACGATACGTTCACGGTCCTTACGCTCGATAGTAGGCGGAGCAAAACGTTCCACCACCTTTCCCAAATCCTTGATACGGACGCCCTCGCCTTTGGCATTGTATACCAATATGTTCTCGATACTTTCAAGACTGGTACGGTATTCGGGGGCGTAGCGCACCTTGATATCATATTCATCGCCGTCTTCACGATACTTGGAAGCCGTAGCGCCATTGATGCGGTTGCGCAGATAGGTGGCAGCAGTAGAAAGGTTCAGTCCGTGAAGCGCCAGCTTCTCGCGGTCGAAGTCCACCTGGTATTCGGGCTGGTAATCACTGCGGCTGATGTTGACTTCAGACACACCTTTTACGTTCAGCAGTTCGCGCTTCAGGCGGGCGGCAACGCTATCGGTTTCTTCCATACTGTAGCCATATACCTCGAAATCAGCGGATGCCTGGGCCGACATACCCGTATTACTACCTCCGAAAATAACCTGTGCCTTACTGAATTCGGGATAAGCCTTCAGGTCTTCGCGCATTTCCTCGCAGACAGTCTCCAGCGTAATATCCCGGTCTGCCGGATCTACCAAACTGATATTGAAGGAAATGATGTGCGAACCGTTGTCCTGCATGGAAGCCCAGGTATTATCCGAATCGGCCTGCCCTACGGTATAGTTGCATATCTTCATGACACCCTTATACTTCTGCAGCCACTGATTGGTAAGTTTCTGCGAAACCTCCTGCGCCACTTCTTTACGCGTACCGATAGGCAACTCCAACTGTACGGCAATACGGGCATTGTCCTGCGCCGGGAAGAACTCCGTACCAATGGTCTTTGCACAGAACAGGCTCAGGATAAAGAATATCACACAACCGACAAGCACGACCATACGATGACGTACCGCCCAGTTGAGCATACGTGCATACCAGTTGTCCAAACCGTCCAATGTGCGTTCTATCGGTCCGAAGAATATCCGGAACATCTTGGACTGTTTACGCTGCAAGCGGAGCAGTTGCGAACAGAGCATCGGCGTCAGCGTCAAAGCCGAAACGGTGGATACAAACATAATGGCGCACATCATCCAGCCCAACTGCTTGAACAGCACGCCGGACATACCGGTTACCATGGTCAGCGGGAAGAATACGGCAATCATCGTCAGCGTAGAAGCCACTACGGAAATAGCCACCTCGTTCGTTCCGTGAACCGCCGCCTGCTTCGGGTCGGAACCGCGCTCGATATGTGTCGTGACATTCTCCAACACCACAATGGCATCGTCTACCACCATACCTATGGCTATGGAGAGTGACGAAAGCGAAATGATATTAATCGTATTCCCCGATATTGCCAGGTATATGAACGAAGCAATCAGAGAAAGCGGAATCGTAATACAGATAATCAATGTAGCCCGCCAGCGTCCCAGGAACAGGAATACCACAATCACGACGAACAGCAGGGCGTACATCACCGTCTCCGTCAGACTGTCGATAGTGTTCAGGATGTTTTCGGACGTGTCCACAATGACGCCCAACTTCACATCGCTCGGCAGGTTCTTCTGCAGACGGGGCAACGCCTCCTGTACTTTCTTGGAAATTTCCACCGAATTGGCGCCCGACTGTTTCTGAACCACAATCATCGCACCCTGCACACCGTTGTTATAGGTTTCCTGCGCACGTTCCTCCACGGTATCCACAATCCGGGCTACGTCGCGCAGGTAAACGGTAGCACCGTTATAGGTGCCCACCACCACATCCGCCAGTTCACGGGAATCGTCAAACTCACCCTCCACACGCAAGGAATAAGTCTCATTGCCGATGTCGAAATTACCGCCCGGTATGTTCTTGTTCTCCGCACCGATAATGGAACTGATTGTTTCGATACTCAAGTTGTACGCCTCCAGCTTATAGGGGTCGCAGTACACCTGGATTTCACGCTGCGGCGCACCGCTGATAGACACCGTACCCACACCGGGAATACGCGCCAGAGGGTTTACCACACGGTCGTCCAGTATCTTGTAAAGCGCCGACTGGCTTTCGTTTGCCTGTACGGACAACAGCACGATAGGAATCATATCCGTACTGAACTTGAAGATGATAGGATTCTCCACATCATCGGGCAGTTCGGAACTAACCATATCCAACTTGTCGCGCACATCGTTTGTCAGCACGTCAATATCATTACCGAACTCAAACTCCAACGTAATCAGCGACATATTCTCCGAAGAACGGGAAGTGATGTGCTTCAAATCGCTGACTGAGTTCAAAACATTCTCCAACGGACGGGTCACGTTGTTCTCGATATCCGAAGCACTTGCTCCCGGATAGGCCGTCATCACCATAATCGTATTCGTATCAATGTCCGGATACAAATCAATAGGCAACTTGGACAACGAGGATAGACCAAATATCACCACTGCCAGGAAGCAGAGCGAAGTCATAATCGGTTTCTTAACCGCACCTTCATATAAACTCATATTATTAGGGATTAGCGTTTAGTGATTAACATTTAGTGTTTAGTGATTAGTAATAAGAACTTATTTATCGGCAAACCACTAATCACTAATCGCTAACCGCTATTTCTACTTCCATTCCGTTCACCAGTTTGGTTTGTCCGGCTATAACCACCCGGGAGTTGTCGGGCACACCGGAAATCAGCTCGTATTCGGCCCCCATACGACGTCCAAGCTCTACCTTATTATAGGTAACCTTGCCGTCCTTGTACACATATACATAACGGTCGCCGGAACCGGATTGCTTCACGATGGCCAAATCGGGTACAACCACATTGTTTTTGGTTCCGAAGTTAAGCGTGGCGCGGGCAAACATTCCGGGACGTACCCTCCGGTCTTTATTGGCGAGTTTAATCTCTACCGGAAAAGTACGGGTGTTCGGGTCTACTGTAGGATACACCAGACTGATATAGCCTTCAAAGGGTTCGTCTCCGTAGACATCCAGCTTCACGGCTACCGGAGCGCCTTTCTTCACTTGGGTAAAGTAAGTTTCGGAAACATTGATAAGCAGCTTCACCGGCATAATCTGCTCTACCACCAGCACGGGTTCGCCGCCGCTGTACATATCGCCGCTGTCATAGTTTCGGGCAGTTACAACACCGTTTATCGGACTGAGCAACGCGGTATTCTCCAGCAGATTGCGGTAGGCCGTTTCTTTTATGTCCAGCGCCATCTTGGCTGCATCCCACTCCGATTTGGATGCACCGCCCACTTTATACAGTTCGTCCATACGCTTGAACTCAATCTCCTGATTATCCAACTGGAACTTTGTCTGTTTCAGGTTTGCCTCATCCATGCTGACCAGCTTCTGACCTTTGGACACGCGGTCGCCCACTTCCACCAATATCCTGTCGATGCGTACCGGAGAGGAAGGAGCTATGTTGTTCTTTACCTCTGCTTCTACGGTAGCTGTGTACTCATGAATCTGCTCTACCGGACGTGCTTTTACATCCGCCAGCTTCACTCTCGGCTTTTCGTCCACCTGCTCAACGGCAACTTTATCTTTTCCACCGCTGCAAGCGCCCAACAGTGCTACTGCAAGCAGGGCAATCAATTGAAAACGTTTCTTCATATCGTTGTTCTTGTTTTATTTCTGATTACTGATGATATAGTCTCTTCCCAATACCTGGTCAAGGTCGGCCTTAGCCACCAGGTAGTCATATATGGATTGGTTGTAAGTAAGCTCCGCCTCGGTGAGCTGAACCTGCGAAGTATTCAGTTCGAGTACCGTACCCTTGCCCACTTCATAACGCTTGCCGGCAATCTGCACCGCCTTTTCGGCCTGCATCACATTCTCCTTGTTACTGGATACCTGCTCCGAGCTGGCTGCCATGTTATCCTGGTAGCTTGTAATCTGCATGTTCAGCTTACGTTCCGTATCGATACGGTTCTGATCTAACTGGCGCATCTGGATGCGGTTGGATTTCAGTTTCGTAAAGTTGCTTGCCTTATATAAAGGAATAGTCAGATTGAATACCAGCGAGGAGCTGCCGCTGTAATGGTAATCGAAGATGTTCCAACTGTCGTTGTTCATGGACTGGTACTGATAAGAATACCCCAGTCCTATCGTCGGCATGAAGTTGGTGCGCAAGGACTTGATATTCTTCTGAAGCATCAGACGGTTTAACTCCAATTGCTTCATGGTGGTATTGTTCACCAAGCCCTCGTGAGCGTCATTCTCCAACTGATTGGCAAACACGATACTTTCATAGGCCGCCAAACTGTCGTCAATCTTAATCTCTACATCGGCGGTAACGCCCATCAGCACCTTAAGTTGCAGTTTGGAAAGCGTAACGGCATTTCCGGCGGAAATGACACTCGGCTTCACGCTACGCATCTGCACCTCGGCGGTGATTTTATCGAATTCGCTTACCGCCCCCTGCTGATATTTGGCATTGACAATATGATAATTTTCTTCCGCCAGTTCATAGCTTTTCTGCAAAACTTCGTACGAGTCCTGCGACAGCATCAGCTGATAGTAGGCTTTGGTCACCTGGTTCACCAAATCCAGTTTGGAAGCCCGCGACTTCTCCACAGCCAGCTCTATATCCGTCTTGGTCATCGACATGGCGCGATAGACGGAAGGGGCAAACAATGGCAAACTGATATTCAATGTTCCCGCAGCGGTATTCGCCTTGTCCTGTCCCATTTTCACGATTTGGTCGCCGATACTGAACTGCGGAGCCGTGATGGTATGGCTCATACTTCCCGTAATACTTGCCTCGGGCAACAAGTTCTGCCAAGTTTCCTTACGGCTCACTTTCTTGAGGGCAATCTCCTCTTCCGCCACTTTAATGGTGGGATTGTCGCTCAAAGCAATCTCCAAGGCTTTGTCAAGGTTCAAGGTCAGGGTATCCTTCGTCCCTTGCGCCCGTGCATGGCTGCCTGCCAAGACTATGGCAATAAGCAAAAGCCATTTTTTACCCTCAAAAAATCTCTGCATCTTCATAAACTATTAATTGTTATTCTATTTGGTTTTCGTGTCATTGTCTGCGGGCAAAACCTTTTTACGGTATTCCCGGATAAACGCTTCCAGCTCGTGCGCCCCCTGTTCCGTAGAGATTCCGCGCAGAAAAGTGAACATTATAGACTCATAGACTTCAAGGAAGGAATACTCTTTGCAGATGTCCGTATTCATCAACACGTCTATCTGCTCCCTTACCAACAGATTGATAATGGCAAAGTTTACATCATCACGGAAAATGCCCTGCTTCACACCTTCCTTAAAGAAGTTTACCGTTTCTTCCGAATCCTGGTTATGACGGTTCGTCATCAGCGCATAGGCTTTGGGATACTTCTTGATGTCTTCAAAGAACTTCTTATTGGTGGCATGGAACTGTTCGATGCTGCGCTGATAGCATTTCAGCAGGACTTCCAATACATTTCCGGAGGTGGCAAGTACATTCTTCAAAAATTCATCCCCTTCCTTCTGACCTTTCAGTATGCACTCTTCCAACAAAGTTTCCTTATCCGAAAAGACTTCATAAAGGGTACGTTTGGAAATGCCCAGTGAAGTGGCAATATCATCCATTGTAATACTCTTGATGCCGTGCGCAGAAAAAGCTTCCACCGCAGTATCAATAATCCGCTCTCTCAGTTCCGGGCGGGGGACAAGATGCTTGGTATATTCGCTCATTTCTCTTTCTTTTAAAATTCAAAAACTCTTTTTATCCATTTTTCAAAATAAAAACAAGCAAATATAGAAAGAAAACTTAATTAAGCAATTAAGTTTTCTTTCTTTTCTCAAACGGTTAATAAAAATTAGGGATATAACAGATATACAAGGAGAAATATCCTAATAATCAAATTTGGTGCGGCTGAGAAATGCCACTGTCTTATGGATTTCCTTATACATTACAATATCGTCCTTCACAAAGGGAACTTCCTTGCGGTATTCGCACAGGAAACGTTCCAGAATGGGCGAAGTCTTTTGCGGACGGCGGAAGTCGATACCTTGCGCGGCATTCATCAATTCAATGGCAAGGATATGTTCCAGATTGTCCATGATGCGGAACAGCTTTGTTGCGGCATTGGCGCCCATACTCACATGGTCTTCCTGCCCGTTGCTGGATACGATGGAATCGCTGCTGGCGGCATAACAGTACATCTTGTTCTGGCTCACCATGGAAGCGGCGGCATATTGGGGAATCATGAAACCCGAATTCAGACCGGGATTGGCAACCAGGAACTCCGGCAGTCCGCGCAACCCCATGATGAGCTGGGCAATGCGGCGTTCGGAGATATTACCCAACTCGGCAAGGGCGATGCTCAGAAAGTCGTACGAAATAGCCAACGGCTGCCCGTGAAAGTTTCCACCCGAAATGATGCGGTCTTCATCGGGGAAGATAGTAGGATTGTCCGTTACGGAATTGATTTCGGTCAGCAGTACCGAAGACACATACCTGATGGCATCCTTCGTGGCGCCGTGCACCTGCGGAACACAACGGAAAGAGTACGGATCCTGCACATGCTTGCCGGGACGGGCGATGAGTTCGCTGCCTTCCAACAGCTTGCGGACGTTCTCGCCTGTCTCGATTTGTCCTTTGTGGGGACGGATTTGCTGGATACAATCCATGAAGGGGTCGATACGGCCGTCAAAGGCTTCCAACGAAAGGGCTGCTATCAAATCGGCTTTCTTGGAGAGGCGGAAGGCTTTAAGGATGGCAAAGACACCATTGGCGCTCATAAACTGCGTACCGTTCAACAAAGCAAGTCCTTCCTTGCTCATCAACTTGACGGGCTCCCAGCCGAACTCGTCGAGTACACTGATTGCCTCGCGCTTCTTACCTTTATAATATACATCGCCCACACCGATAAGCGGCAGGAAAAGATTGGCAAGCGGCGCAAGGTCGCCCGATGCTCCGAGCGAACCGCGGTCGTAGACGATAGGCATCACATCGTTATTGAAAAAGTCGAGGATGCGCTGTACGGTAATCACCTGCACACCGCTATGCCCCAAAGAAAGCGCATGTGCCTTGAGCAGCATCATCAGCTTGATGATGACCGGACGTATCTCCTCGCCCACACTGCAAGCATGGCTCTTGATAAGGTTCTCCTGCAAGATGCCCACTTCGTCTTGCGATATATTCTTACTACACAACGAGCCGAACCCGGTAGTTATTCCATACAAAGGCTCTGCCGATTCAACAGTTTTCTTATCCAGATAGTCGCGGCATTTCTGTATGCGTTCCTTAGCTTCGGGAGCCAGCTCAAGTTTCAGGTTCTCGTTAATGATGCGTTCGATAAGTTCGAAAGTCAGCTCGCCCGAACCGACATAATAGACATTCTTCATACTTTGAGCTCCTCATTGATTTCGTCCAACAATTCTTTTTCTTTGGCGCAGGCAAGGCGTTCCAGTTCATCGGCTTCGGCTTGCAGTTTGGCAACGAACTCCTTATCCTTCAGCGAACCGAGGTTAATGCGCACATTCATCAAGGCTCCCAACACGGCAGAGCGGGCCGACATCATTGCCACGCAGGCATCGGTTACGGCATTGCGGTTGCCCAGGCGGGCTACGTCCATAATGACGGTCATCAGTTCGAAGGCATTGCGCGCCACCTGCATAGGCACAAGTGCGGCAAACTTCGTAGCTTCCTGAATGGCTGCACTGCGAGCAGCCTTTTCCTCATCGGTGGCCTTCGGCATCTTGAAGCAGGCAAATACGCTGTCGTAGGCTTCGGAGTCGCGGTCTATGTCGCCGATGAAGGTGTCTTTCACTTGCAAAGCCACTTCGGAGATATGTTTCATCAGTTCTTCATGCTCCTCATAGCCTTTCTTGCCAATGGTGAGGTTGGCAACCATTGCCGCCAAAGCCGAAGCGACGGCTCCATTCAATGCGGCGATGCTTCCGCCGCCGGGGACGGGATCGCTGCCCGCCACTTTATTCAAAAACTCTTTGACTGTTAAATCGACTAACATGGGATTTAAGTATTAAATATAAAGTATAAAGTATTAGTTTTCTGTTTCAAAGCACCGGATAAAGCACGCCTTCCTTCACCGTAGTGTGTACACAGTTCATCCCCACGTAATAGGGCAGGAAATGGTAATTGTCCGTGTTCAGCACCACAAAGTCTCCTTTCTTTCCCACCTCGATACTGCCGATGCTGTCGGCCCGGTTCAAGGCGGCGGCTCCATTCAGTGTGAGGGCGGTTATGGCTTCTTCGATACTTATCTTCATATAGATACATGCCAGCGCAAAGGTCAGCGGGATAGAACCGGAGAAACAACTGCCGGGGTTGAGGTCGGTGGCCAATGCTACGGCACAGCCCGCATCAATCATCTCGCGCCCGCGGGCATACGGCTCTTTCAGGGCAAAGGCGGTAAGAGGGAGCAATGTGGCAACCACGCCTTTATCCGCCATGGCACGGATGTCGGCATCGGAAGCATGCAGCAAGTGGTCGGCAGAGACGGCAGAGAGTTCCGCAGCCAGCCCCGCACCACCCAGCGGTACGATTTCATCGGCGTGGAGTTTCAGTGCCAGTCCCATTTCACGGGCGGCGGTCAGCAAGCGGCGGGACTGTCCGATAGAGAACACGCCTTGCTCGCAAAAGACATCGCAAAACTCTGCCAGCCGGTTTTGAACAACGGCGGGCATGACTTCACGGATAATGAAATCCACGTAATCGTTCGTGCGTCCATTGTATTCCTGAGGCACTGCATGCGCGCCCAGAAACGTAGGAACGATGTCCACACGCTTGTGCTCATCATTGTTCAGACTGCGCATCACACGGAGTTGCAGCAACTCGGTTTCCTTGTCCAGGCCGTAGCCGCTCTTGCCCTCGACGGTGGTAACTCCCATAGTGCTCATCTGCTTCAAGAAGCCCTCTGCCTTGGCGCGCAGTTGGATAAAGTTGCACTCACGCGTAGCTTTCACCGTACTGACAATGCCGCCGCCACGCTCCATAATGGACATATAGCTCTCGCCTTTCAACCGCCAGGAGAATTCTTCGGCACGTTCCCCGCCAAACACGAAGTGCGTATGCGAATCGACAAAGCCGGGCAAAAGGCACTTGCCGCGGGCGTTGTAATGCCAGTAGCGCTGATAATAGCCGTCGCGCTCCTCGCCACGGTTAGGGCCTACGTAGGTGATGACGCCTCCGGTAACTTCCACCGTAGCGTCATCGATGATGCAAAGTTCTTCCATTTCCCTGCCGCGGCGGGCGGAAAAGCCGACGGGAGTTACGACACGGGCATTGAAGATTATCAGATTTTCTGTCATAGCTGTTTCTGTTTCATTTTCTTCCGGTTACTCGCGCAGTCTGCGTATTCCTGCACTCATTCCATTATCCGGGCTTCCAGCACCTGCTGCATCGAGAAGTTCTCCAGTCCGAGGTAATAGGAAGCCGTATCAATCAGCGCTTCCATAGGTACGAGACCTATAATCTCACTGCCCACGATGCTGACACCGTAGCGGCGCGCTTCGATGCGTACCAGTTCGAAGGCACGGTAAAGCGCCGTGCGGGTATAGTCGGTCATGTTGATGGATACCTGGGTAATTCCTCGGTCTTTCAGTTCCACGCCCATAGCCTTGCAGTAGCGCAGTCCGCCGCCGATGAAACGTATCTTTTTGGCAATGTCGTGCGCAATCTCCAGACTCGGCGTATTGAGGTTGATGTTATAGGCCACCAACGGCATGCGTGCTCCCACTGCCACCGTACCTGCGGTAGGATGACGTTCGGCGGGACCGAAATCGGGTTGCCATTCGGGAAGCTTTATCTTCTCCGCCATGCCCTCGAACTCTCCTTTACGGACAGCCGCAAGGTTCTCGCGGTGAGGTGCCGAAGCAGATTTTTCGTAGAGGAATACAGGCAGGTTATAACGTTTTGCCACTTCCGCACCCACTTCCTTAGAGAGTGCAATGGCCTCTTCCATGGTCACATTCTTGATTGGGATAAAAGGAACAACGTCCACAGCGCCCATACGGGGATGCTGCCCCTGATGTTTGTTCAGGTCGATGAGCTGTACAGCCACGCCGATGGCTTCGAGCACGGCATCGCGGAGCGGTTCGGGCTCGCCCACTACGGTAACCACCAGCCGGTTGTGGTCTTCATCGTTACTGTAATCCAGCAACTTCACACCTTGTTTGCCACGGAAAGGGGCTACAATACGGTCTATTTTCTGCAAGTCACGTCCCTCGCTGAAATTGGGGACACATTCTACGATTCGGTTCATAACGGTTATGTTTTTGGAGCTTACTACAGAAGAGACGGTATTTTTCTTTGATATTATCTCCGGACAGACCTATTATTTTTTCAGACAGAAGAACAAAAGGACATAAACTATGCAGGCGGATACCTGCCGGACATCACAGTTAAGTTTATCCTCTTAACCTTATATCTTTTTGTGCATTTGTTCTTTGGTTCTCTTATATTCTGAATATCCTTTATGTTCTTTGGTTCGTCTGTCTGAAAAAGAATACTCTTATGTCCTTATCTCCTCTATAACTAAGCCTGTTACTATTATTTTATATATTTATCAATCAGTTCTTCATCCGCCACGTAAGGCATCGTGATGTGATAGCCTTCCGCATGGGTGCGGTTAAACTCTTCGCTGGTTTCCATGGCATGTGCATTTCGTGCCCACGAACGGCGTGCCACACCGCCCATCACATCCCAAAGCATGGCAGAGCGCAAGATTTCGTCCACCCGTTCGGAACCGTCGCACACCATGCCGAAGCCGCCGTTAACGGCCTTGCCGATACCTACTCCACCGCCGTTGTGCAACGCCACAAGGCTCATGCCCCGCGCGCAGTTTCCGGCAAAGCATTGCACCGCCATGTCCGCCATTACGTTGCTGCCGTCCTTGATGTTGGATGTCTCGCGGAAAGGAGAGTCCGTACCGCTGACATCGTGATGGTCGCGTCCCAGCATAATGGGACCTACTTCGCCGCGGCGCACCATTTCATTGAAGCGCAAGGCAATCTTCATGCGTCCCTCGGCATCCTGATAGAGGATACGCGCCTGTGTGCCTACCACCAGGTTGTTCTTCTCGGCATCGCGTATCCAGTTATAATTATCCAAATCCTGTCCGCGGCGGGTAGGGTCGATGCACTCCATGGCGGCACGGTCGGTCTTTACCAGGTCCTCGTGCTTGCCGCTAAGACATACCCAACGGAAAGGCCCGTAGCCGTAATCGAAGAGTTCCGGCCCCATAATGTCTTCCACGTAGCTGGGGAAGATGAAACCGTTCTTGTCGCTGCCGTTGCGCGCTATTTCGGGAACGCCGGCATCATAAACGGCTTTCATGAAAGAGTTGCCGTAATCGAAGAAGTACGTGCCCCGGCCGACAAGCTCTTTTATGGCAAGGAAATGGCGCTTCAACGTGGTATCCACCTTACGGCGGAATTCGGCAGGATTCTCATGCAGCATCCGGGTACGCTCCTCGAAGGTCAGTCCCACGGGGCAGTAGCCGCCGTCGTATGCCGCATGGCAGGATGTCTGGTCGGAAAGCAGGTCTATATGTATCTGTTCCTTTACGGCATATTCCAAAAGGTCCACCACATTGCCGTGATAGGCGATGGAAATCGGAGTGTGACTGTCCATGGCCTCTTTGGCCAGCGCAAAGGCTTGCGGCAGCGAATCCGTTACGTGTCCCACCCAGCCTTGACGGTGGCGGGTTTCGATACGCGAGGCATCCACTTCGGCTATGACAGCCGCCGCACCGGACATCTCGGCAGCTTTGGGCTGGGCGCCGCTCATACCGCCCAGACCGGAAGAGACGAAAAGCCGTCCGCGCAGGTCACCGTCCTGAGGGATACCGAGCTTCAGCCGTCCGGCATTCAAAAGGGTGTTGAAAGTGCCGTGCACAATGCCCTGCGGCCCGATATACATCCACCCGCCGGCAGTCATCTGACCGTAATTGGCTACACCCATCTGCATGGCTGTATGCCAGTCCTGCTGATTATCATACAGCCCTACCATCATTGCATTCGTAATAATGACGCGCGGCGCTTCGGGTTTCGACTTGAAGAGTCCCAGCGGATGCCCGCTTTCGATAACGAGCGTCTGGTCATCGGTAAGGACTTCAAGGTATTGTTTTATCAGGCGATACTGCATCCAATTCTGGCACACCTGCCCCGTCTCACCGTAAGTGACAAGTTCGTAAGGGTAAAGGGCTATGTCGAAACAAAGATTATTGTCTATCATCACCTGAAAGGCCTTACCCTCGATGCAGCGTCCTTTGTATTCGTCGATGGGCTTTGCCTTGAGGTCGCCTTGCGGACGGTAGCGGTAGCCGTAAATGCGTCCGCGCGTACGAAGTTCTTCCATAAATTCCGGAGCGAGTGTTTCGTGCAGTTCTTTAGGGATGTAGCGTAGGGCATTCTTCAATGCCGTAGCGGTTTGTGCCGCGTCAAGAGTGTAGCCGCGGTCGGGCGCCCGCCGGATACCTTCTACGAAGGTGGGATAAGGGGGCAGTGTTTTGCTTAAAGTTATCTCCATAGTATATAAGGTGAATAGTTACAATTTGTCAGAATACACTGGCTTGTATCTGCCGCAATATAAAAATAATTCCCGATATTCGCAATAGAATACCGGGAATTTTATCATTTAGTAAAGTTGGAATAGTGTACAGCTTATTCTTGATCACGGATTTTCATTTTAGCAATATCATCGCGATAATCCGGTATAGACCTGCACAGGATTAGTCTTTCAGCTTATTTTTCAGGCAAAGGCAGAATACGTCCCTTGAAACTGTAATTTCCTGCCATGTAAACCTTGTTCGCCTGCACGGAACATTGGTTGGAATCGTGATAAAGCGTCATTACCCACTCGAATACCCGATAATGCTAACTCCCCTGCACCCGCAAACTGATGTTGACATCTCCGTTATGCCGCACTTCCGGTTCGCCTATCTGCAAATCGGCCTCACCTCCATTCAACGGAGAGATGCCGGAGAATAGTTTCGAACCGTCGACTTCACGCGTAAGGTAGGCCCGCAGTTTGTCCCCCTTTATTACAAAATAGCTACCTGAGACCTGCTGCGTACGAAGTTTTTCGGGGCGGTCGGAAGGGATATAAATCTCTTCCAATACAATCTTGCAGTTGCCGGATGTCAATGCCTGCAAGGCAACATGATGAGCCGTTTGTCCTTCTACGGTATCGACAGTTCTGCAACCAGAGAACACTACGGCAAAAGCCAAATACAAAAAAAGCGCAACCAAGAATCGTCCTTTCATACTATTTTAGATTTTTCTCGGTTTGACTTAACCGATTGAGAAATAAACTTTTAGCGAATTATTTGAGAAATAGAGGTAACGATTTAGCAACTGTGCGAATTTCAGTGTTTTGCGTTGCTATGCTGTCAAATAACTCTTTCATTTGCAAATATAACATCTTTTTCCGAAAGTACGAAGTTTCGGTGGCGATTTTATAAAATCAACTTGCGAAAAAAGAAAATCATTCATCCCATTCATGGGTTGTGTCATCGGTGGCGTTGTACTGTTTCCAACGTCCCGACTTCTCGCCGTCGGTGTATTGTCCCTCGATGGTTATATAGGGTTTGCCGTCCCGTGTCGATTCCACACGATAAGAGCCGTCAAGTTTTCCGTTACGGTAGTGTCGTGTAGTCCTGCTGCGAAGCGTGCGCCCATCCTCAAAAATTTCCCATTCCTCACCCTCTTTTTTGCCGTCTATATAATGAGATTCAAAAATCTGCTCACCCGTCTTGCTGTCAAAGCGGCGTTCCCTTCCGCTCTCCACACTCTGCCTATACTCCTTTTCGGTTTCTATTTTGCCGTTACGAAAATAGGTCTTTACAGTTCCGTCTATCTTGCCTTGCTGCATGGGTGTTTCTTTTCGGGGAGTAACGCCATCTTGGTAATACTCCGTGAATATGCCGTTGCGCTTTCCTTTGGCATATATGCCCGATTCACGCAGTACCCCATCACGATAGCGGAGATAATCACCGTTTATTATGCCGTCGGAAAGTTTAACACGCTCCTCGTCAAACCCTCGTATAATGCGATATTCTCCCTGCAACGGCTGTTTACTGCCTTTTTCATAATAGACCGTGCGCCGTGCGTTATCCGTTATAGTCTGTAAATCGTCCCATTTTACTATTTGTTGTGCGGAAGCCGTGCCACACAATAGCCAAAAGAGGTATAGTGTTAATATTCTATTCATTGTATTTTTGCTTTTCGAGGTTGATAACGGTTCTCAGCTATACGCAGGCAGGGATTTTAACCACTGAACTTCCTACGAAGAACTGAACTTTAAATTTACCACTTAACTGTCCTACGAAGCACGAAACCCCTGCTTGCGTATAGGTGATGTTATGCGGTCGGTTTTCATTTTCTCTTCTTTCTCGTTAATTTATCAAGCAAAGTTACTAAATTTGCAGTCAAGTATTCACCTGTAAGAAGTTACTAATGACAAAAAAGAAATTGCCCGTTCGTTTTACGGGTCAGCACTTTACTATTGATAAAGTGCTAATAAAAGATGCAATAAGACAAGCAAATA
>NZ_JACOOD010000051.1:0-25269 GCF_014287405.1 Bacteroides sp. NSJ-48
TTGTGGAAAAAGAACGGTTTGGTTGGGAATGTAAGGACGAAAATGTAACTTTGCCATAACGAAAAACTTTATGCCTAAAGATACGAAAACTTTGGGTAATAACAAAGCCCGGGCTTGAGAAAGTCTGGGCTTTGCGCATAAAAAAAGGCTGTGTCAGCATTTTGACACAACCTCATAAAACATAAGAGAAACGATATTCTTTCGGGCCTAACCCCGTTTTTATATCGAACTCGGTTATGAAAGTAACCATAGATTGCGCATATGCTTGCACAGCTATGAGTCAAACTTAACAATTGAAGTCTGTTAAACTAAAAGCAAAAAATGAAAGGTTCGGTAAATATCAGTGACTATTTCTACGGCGCAAAGACACAGTTCATTATACCCCTCTACCAGCGTAAGTATGCATGGCAGAAAAAGCATTGTGTACGTTTATTTGAAGATCTGATAAAAATTCATAAAGAAGAATTGCAAAGCCATTTTTTCGGAAGTATTGTTGCAACAAAAGCCAGCGAGGTTGAAGACGATTTGCTGATTATCGATGGTCAGCAGCGTATCACAACTTTATCGCTCCTGATTCTGGCCGCTTTCAATGCAGTTGCCAATGGCGATATGCAACCTGGCAATGAAGATATTGAGGAAGTAAGGAAAAACTATCTCTATGCCATAAGAAAAAGAATTGACAGACAGATAAAACTGCGCCCGATTGAAGGAGATATCGAAGCATATGATGCACTGTTTACCAACAATTCAGATGATTTCATCAAGAATACAGGCATTACTGCAAACTACGAACTTTTTTACCAATTAATTCAGATAAGCAACCTCACTTTTGAGGAGCTTATTAAAGCCATCGAGAAACTGGAAGTGATTGATATTCGTTTGGAAGCGAAAGATAATCCACAGTTGATTTTTGAATCTCTAAACTCGTGCGGCAAAGACCTTGAAGAGGCAGATAAGGTACGCAACTATCTGCTCATGTCACTTTCTTCCAAGAAGCAGGAAGACTACTACCATGCCTACTGGAGCAAAATAGAAAAACTGACAGATGGAGAGCCGACAATGTTTATCCGTGATTATCTGACACTAAAGAAAGGCACGATCAGCAATATTGAGGACTTATATTTTGACTTCAAATCATACGATATGAAGTCTCACATCGACCGTCAAGTCCTCCTTGAAGATATGTTGAAGTTTGCCAAATACTATCGGCAGATACTCAAAGGCGAAACCAGCCATGCCCGTCTCAACCGCAAGCTGAAACAGATTGCGACCATAGAATCTCTTGTACACCTGCCCTACCTGTTATCGTTCTTTGACTATGCGTCAACGAATAACCTGAACGAAACCGAACGGTATGAAGTATTGGACACAATCGAAAACTACTGGGCCCGCCGGATTATCTGCAACTACCCTGCAAATGCGCTTCAAAAGATGTTTGCTACTCTCCATAATGATATTTTGAAGATATACAAACGCCATAAGGAAAGAGATGCCGAGTTACTTCTACCGTACTCTCAGATTCTCAAATTCATTTTGCTCAGGAAACAAGGAACCGTATCATTTCCAAACGACAACGATGTCAAATCAGCCTTTCCAACCAGACAGATTTATCGTATTCCAAGCAACTATAAGTTCTTCCTGTTCGAACGTATGGAAAATGAAAACAGTCCGGAGGCAAATGATACAATCGTAAAAAAAATGAAGGACGGCATATTCACCATAGAACACATCATGCCTCAGACACTAACACCTCAGTGGAAAGAAGAACTGGGAGAAAACTGGCAGCAGATATATGACACCTATCTCCACACTTTTGCCAACCTAACCCTTACCGGATTCAATACGTCATACAGCAACCACTCGTTTCAAGAGAAAAAGGACGGATACACAGACCGTAAAGGAAACAAGATTAACGGTTTTAAAGACTCGGCTTTCTGTTTGTCAAACTATCTAAAACAATGTTCTAAATGGACTATTGACGAGATTAAAGAGAGACAACAGATCCTTCTTGAAAACTTCCTCCGGCTATGGCCGATGATAAAGACGGAATATGTTCCACTGGAAAAGGAATATGAGTTGGTTTCATTTGACGACGACGAATATGAACTGAGTTGGCGGCAAATCATCGGTTATCGCTACAGAAACGAACGGCATGCAGTCTCAAACTGGGTGGAAATGCTGGTACAAGTCTGCAAACTCATATACAATGAAAGTCCTTCTACAATGACCTATGTAGCCGGTAAGAATTACTGGATACATGCTTCCGAGGCCAAAGGAAGAAGCAAAGTGGCAGAACATTGTTACGTTCATACTTCTTGCAGTACAAACACCAAACGCAATATCTTGAACTACTTATTTAAAGAATGCGAGATACCGGCAAGCATTCTTGAATTTGAGCTGGTTCCACTGGCAGATAAGGTTATGGACTCCAATGAAGAGTAATTCTTTTTCATTGTTTGATTTTAATCCCGATTCACGAAAACACATCAAAAACAATAACAAAAAAGAAACAGCCACATGCCCATCATCGAAATATCATCCCTATCCCACCCCGGAGTGGAAATTTTCAGCACACTTACCGAAGCTCAGCTACGTAGTCGCATCGAACCTACCAAAGGCATCTTCATTGCGGAAAGTCCCAAAGTCATTTCCGTTGCCATTGATGCAGGATATAAACCTCTGGCACTTCTATGCGAACAGAAACACATTACGGGTGATGCCGCAACCATCATTGGGCGCAGCGGAGACATTCCGGTCTATACAGGAACAAGAGAGTTGCTTGCCACGCTTACCGGATATACCCTGACCCGCGGCGTCTTTTGCGCCATGCGTCGCCCCACGCCACTCAGCCTTGAGGAAGTATGCCGGGAAGCCCGGCGTATCGTAGTGATAGACGGCGTGGTCGATACAACCAACATAGGAGCAATCTTCCGTTCGGCTGCCGCTCTCGGCATAGATGCCGTGCTGCTCACCCCCACCTCTTGCGACCCGCTCAACCGGCGTGCGGTCAGGGTATCCATGGGGTCGGTATTCCTCGTACCATGGACTTGGCTGGACGCTCCCATCGGCAGACTGAACGACTTAGGTTTCCGCACGGCAGCTATGGCGCTTACCGACAACTCCATACCTATCGACAATCCTGCCTTGACCGCCGAACCTAAGCTGGCTATCATAATGGGTACCGAAGGAGACGGACTGTCACGCGAAACCATTGCTGGGAGCGACTACGTAGTCCGCATCCCCATGTCGCACGGCGTCGACTCGCTTAATGTAGCTGCCGCTGCTGCCGTAGCTTTCTGGCAACTTCGCACACCAGCTTCCGGAAAATAAAACAGGAAAATAAAGCCTGAAGCTTGTTTTTATTTTCCCGCTATCGCCACTTTAATCACCCCGTCCAGCCTGTTTTCGAATACGCGGTATGCTTCTTCGATTTTTGTCAGGGGAAAACGGTGCGTGATAAGCGGCGTGGTATCAATCTTTCCCGCCTCTATCAAACGGAGAATCTCGGCACAATCGCATCCATCCACTCCACCGGTCTTGAAAGTCAGATTCTTACCATACATATCGGGCAAAGGAAGTATTTGAGGCTTATCATAAAGCGCCACAACCGTAACCACCGCATTGGGACGGGCACATTCCCACGCCAGGCGGAAAGTGTCTCCGGCTCCTGCCACTTCCAGCACGACATCAGCGCCTCCGTGATCGCTGTTACGAAGTACAAACTCCTTACACTCTTCCGGCTCCGTCACCAATACATCAGGATAATGTTCACGGATAAACCGAATTCTTTCAGAGGACTTTTCACAAACAATGATACGCTTCGGTTTCTTCAGCATTACGCAAAGCAAGGTACATATCCCCGTAGGGCCGGCTCCTATGACAAGAACCGTATCATTCTCGGAAATCTCCGAAATGCGTGCCGCCCAAAATCCCGTAGCCAGCACATCACCTACAAAAAGCGCCTGTTCATCGCTCACCGAATCGGGAATGCGGTTCAATCCCCGGTCGGCATAAGGAACCCTGACATACTCCGCCTGACCGCCGTCGATACGGCAACCCAATGCCCATCCGCCGTTCGCATCCGTACAGTTATTCACATATCCATGCCGGCAAAAAAAGCACTCGCCACAGAAAGTCTCAACATTTACAGTAACCCTGTCGCCCGGTCTGACCGAAGTAACACGACTCCCAACCTGTTCAACGACACCCACCATCTCATGCCCCACGGTTATTCCCGGCACGGCACGCGGTACACTGCCATGCTTGATGTGCAAATCACTGGTGCAAATGCTGCCAAGCGTTATACGGACAATGGCATCACGCTCATCTTTCAGTTTGGGTTTCGGTTTGTCCAACAATTCAAACCGCCCCCGTTCAACATATGTATATGCAAGCATACTCTCCTCCTTTCGTTATCATTTTCCCGCGAATATAATCATTACATTCATGATAAAAGAACGATAACGGAAAATATTCGCCACTTCCTCACACCCGTAAGAATAAGAATGGCTACATTTGCAGACAGATATATAACTCCTCATATAAACCGTAACCCATGATGAAAGAAAAAGAACTTGCATTCTCTGATATTCCCAGAAACTTCCTATGGTGCATCAACCGGCAATGCCCTAAAGCCGCAACCTGTCTCAGGCAACTGGCCGAAAGACTTTCACCGGTAACACTCGTATCCTGTGAAACCATCAATCCCAACCATTTAACCGGACCTGCCGACGGATGTCCCTATTTCCGTTCCAACAAGCAGGTGAGATATGCCAGAGGCTTCCTCGGAATCCTAGAAAACCTCACCACCCGGCAGAAGCGCTTCTTCAGCAGCCGTATCATCAACAACTCCAGCCGCCGCACCTATTATCGAATCCGCAACGGCGAACGGGCATTGTCTCCCGACGAGCAGCAGAACATAATAAACGTACTCAAAGAATGCGGAGTGACCTTTGCCATTGAATTCGATGCTTACTTCGAGGATTATGACTGGGGCAGTACATTATAGTATGCCACTTAATTGGCACAACTTTGCCTATTCGATGGCACAACTTTGCCATTGAATAGGCAAAGTTGTGCCAACATACAATTCCATTATCCATGAAGTACGGATATGAATGTTTTTATGAAGTAAAGGAATACAAAAGAGTAAAACAGAACAGGCAACTTATTACATATTTCGCTATCTTTGTATCATTAACCAAAGTTCAACGACATGAGGAAACTGATTGCAGTGTCAGCCGTTTCATTGCTCGTCCTATCCGGTTGCGGCACAAGCCAAACGGCAACGGGCGACCCCGGCGCAATATTTGCCGGTGCAGCTATCGGCGGAAATGTCGGTGGTGCCATCGGCGGTCTGATAGGAGACAATAATGGCGGCTGGCGGGGCGGTTACCGAGGTTCGGCCATCGGTACAATTATCGGAACCATTGCCGGAGCAGCCATCGGGAATGCTGTGTCTGCCCCCAAACAAGAGGCATACGGTTACCGGATAGAAAGAACAGAGCCCTACAAACCGCAGCACGAAACGTATCCCGCTCCAAGCGTCTTCGACAACCTAAGGATACGCAACATCCGTTTCATAGACGACAGCCGTGACCACGTAATCAGTTCGGGTGAGAAAAGCAAAGTAATTTTCGAAATCATGAACGAAGGTGAACAGACTATATATAATGTGGTACCGATGGTTACCGAAACCACAGGTATGAAGCGCATCTACATTTCACCACCTGTAATGGTAGAGCAAATCGCCCCTCACAACGGCGTGAAATACACCGCCACCATCAGCGCAGGCGAGCGGATAAAGACGGGAAACGTTACCATACGGGTGGCCGTAGCCGACGGAAACGGGCAACAATACGACTGGCAGGAGTTCTCACTTCCCACCGAGCGATAAACAAATTTTCGGAGTCTATACAGACTGAACACAGAGACGTAGAAAATTTAACAGCATGAAGAAAATAATACAGAGCATACCCTGATTCTCTGTATTTGAAAAGCAAAAGTTGAATACTTTATAAACGACAGATTATGGCCGACAACTATCTGGAAAACCAATACGAACAGTATCAGGCGCGCAAAGCTGCCTGGGAGAGGGAACGCAAATACGGAAAGAAGAAAAAGAAATCAGCGTATCCGCATCCCTTGCCGCAACAGAAGGATGCGGAAGATGTCCTGCCCGTTCTGGACGAGGAGAATGACAACATTCCCTACATCATCAATACGGACAATGATAATTTGATTGACGATTAACCCCTCTCGCCATGTTGCACCATTTCCATACCCCCGTAGCAGACATACCATTGCCGGAAAGATTTACTTTCCCTTTTTGCTATACACCTCATCCGCTCTGCGTGGCAGCAGCGAAAGAGGTGCAAGCCTATCTCGGTTTGCAGGAAGCGTGGAAAGAAGAGTTGGCGCAGGGCAAGATGTTCGGTGTTCTGGTTGTAAGGACTCAAGAGGGTGAAACAGGATACCTGGCAGCATTCTCCGGCATACTGGCGGGCAGTAATGTACATCCGTTTTTCGTACCGCCGGTCTACGACCTGTTGCAGCCGCAAGGGTTCTTCAAGATAGAGGAAGAACAGATTTCGCAAATCAACACGCGCATCGGCCTGTTGGAAGAGGATGAAGAATACAAACGACAGGTACAACAACTGGCTGCCCTGCGGCAAACTGCCCAAGAAACGCTGGAAGAAGCCAAACGGCAGATGAAACGCGCCAAAGAGAAACGGGAAGAGCGAAGACGCGAAGCAGCTTTACCCAACAGTACTCCAATGACGCCTGAGGAAGAGAGTGCCCTGATACGCGAAAGTCAGTTCCAAAAAGCCGAATACAAACGCATGGAACGTGCCTGGAAAGAGCGGATTGCTCCCTTACAACAAACGATTTCCGATTATGAGGCCGGCATACAGGCATTGAAAAGCGAACGTAAGCAACGTTCTGCCGCCTTGCAGCAAAAACTGTTCGAACAATTCAAGATGCTGAATTACCGGGGAGAAGTCAAGACGCTTTGCGACATCTTCGGGCAGACCGTACACAAAACCCCGCCTGCGGGAGCCGGTGAGTGCGCCGCACCCAAGCTGTTGCAACAAGCCTATCTGCACGGGTGGAAGCCTATTGCAATGGCAGAATTCTGGTGGGGAGAATCCCCCAAAACAGAGATACGGCATCACGGACATTACTATCCCGCCTGCAAAGGCAAGTGCGAGCCTATATTGGGACATATGCTGCAAGGTCTTGAAGTGGACGAGAATCCGATGCTGAAGGAATTGCAGTCCGGCAAGAAAACATTGGACATTATCTACGAAGACGAATGGCTGGCGGTGGTTAATAAACCGGCAGGGATGTTATCCGTACCCGGCAAGGAAGATGTGGTTTCCGTTTACAGCATGATGCGCGAGCGGTATCCCGATGCGGACGGTCCGTTGATTGTACACCGCCTGGATATGGCTACATCGGGACTGCTGGTGGTTGCAAAAACCAAGCAGGTCCACCAAAACCTGCAAGCGCAGTTTAAAAACCGCAGTGTAGGCAAACGCTATATTGCGTTGCTTCAAGGCAGCGTTTCTCAAGATGCGGGAACGGTTGAACTGCCGTTATGCCCGAACCCGCTCGACCGCCCCCGGCAAATAGTGCATACCGGATATGGCAAGCCCGCCGTAACAGACTTTGAAGTACTGGAACGCAAGGACAACCGTACCCGTATCGCCTTTTATCCCCGCACCGGACGCACCCACCAGCTTCGGGTGCATGCCGCCCACCCGCTCGGACTGCACTGCCCCATCATAGGCGACGAACTCTATGGACGGAAAGCCGAACGCCTATATCTGCACGCCGAAATGCTGGAGTTTACACATCCGGTGACCGGAAAGAGAATAAGCATCACTCAAAAAGCAGACTTCTAACCTATGAAGTAACCGATTATAACCGGTAACCGACGTTCATGCCAACAGTAATCACTATTAATAGCCCCAAAACAAGTATCCGATGAAAATCCTTCGACCCACCCCGCAAGATTATGACGAACTGCTCACCGTATGGGAAGCCTCCGTTCGCAGTACCCACCATTTCCTGACAGAAGAGAACATACAATTCTACAAGCCATTGGTACGAAACCAATATTTCCAGGCCGTAGAGCTTTACATCATCCGCAACCGGGAAGGAAAAATCGCTGCCTTTATGGGGCTGAGCGACGAACTCATTGAAATGCTCTTTGTACATCCCGATGAACAGGGAAAAGGATATGGCAAGCAGTTGATGCAATACGCACTCCACGAAAAACATATCTATAAGGTGGACGTCAATGAGCAAAACGAAAAAGCTCACCGGTTCTATCTGCACATGGGCTTCCAACTCATCGGAAGAGATGAAACCGACCCTTCGGGGAATCCTTTTCCCATTTTACACCTGCAATGGAAGCCGTAGATGAACACGCATCGTATAAAACAAAAACAGATTGACTTATGAGAATACATCACATCGCCATCTGGACTTTCCGTCTGGAAGAAATGAAAGAATTCTATGTCCGTTACTTCAAAGGTACAAGCAATGAGAAATACGTCAACCCCAAAAAAGGGTTTGAATCCTACTTTATCCGCTTCGACTGCGGAGCCGACCTGGAGCTGATGAGCCGTACCGATGTACAGAATACTCCCATCGGGGAAAACAGGCTCGGTTTGACCCACTTCGCCTTTGCACTCGACAGCAAAGAAGAGGTTCTCGAACTGACGGAAAAGCTGCGAAGTGCCGGATATACCATCAGCGGAGAACCCCGTACATCGGGAGACGGATATTTTGAAAGCGTAGTGCTCGACCCCGACGGCAACCGTGTGGAATGCGTGTTCAAGGCAGGCTGAAAAGTCATTTTACACAGAATTTAAATCAACGTCTTTCGTCCGGCATTGCACTAAGTTTCCTATGTTTGCAGCATAATTCATAAGTAGATTTTAAATTTATCGGAAACCATGAAAATCATTGCATTCCTATTTACGGCATTTATCAGCCTGCAAATGTCCGGGCAAGAGAAATTCCCCGATGGCACGCCTATTCCCGACTGGTTCAGACAGAACGAAATCGTAAACATCGACACACTGGGCAAGAAGTATACCATTACCGATTACGGTGTGACAAACGACAGCACAATCCTGCAAACGGAGAAAATACAAGCCGTCATCGACCGGGCAGCCGAGAATGGCGGCGGCGTTATCATCATCCCCAAAGGAACATTCCTCAGCGGCTCCATCTTCTTCAAGCCGAAAACGCATCTATACATGGAAGAAGGTGCAGTGCTGAAAGGAAGTGACGACATCAGCAACTTCGCCATTGTCAACACCCGCATAGAAGGGCAAAGCCTGAAATACTTCGCCGCACTGGTGAATGCCGACAAGGTAAACGGATTTACCATTTCCGGCAAAGGCACAATCAACGGCAACGGGCACAGGTACTGGAAATCTTTCTGGCTGCGCCGTCAGGTTATCCCGAAATGTACCAATATGGACGAGTTGCGTCCCCGCCTGGTTTACATCTCCAACAGTAACGATGTGCAAATCTCCGGAGTACGCCTTATGAACTCTCCGTTCTGGACTACGCATATCTACCGCTGCAATAACATAAAGCTGCTGAATCTCCATATTTTCGCTCCTGCCGCCCCGGTGAAAGCACCGAGCAGCGATGCGATAGATATTGACGTCTGCAGCAATGTACTGGTGAAAAACTGCTATATGTCCGTCAACGACGATGCCGTGGCACTGAAAGGCGGCAAAGGCCCGTGGGCGGATAAGGACCCCAATAACGGCAGCAACACCAACATTATCATAGAAGACTGCACGTACGGCTTCTGCCACAGCGGTCTGACATGCGGCAGCGAGTCGATACACAACCGCAACATCATTCTCCGCCGCTGCAAAATCAGCAATGCCACGCGCCTGTTGTGGCTGAAGATGCGTCCCGATACGCCGCAACACTACGAATACATCCTGGTGGAAGACATCACAGGCGATGCCAAGAGCATGCTGCTCATCAAACCGTGGACACAGTTTTTCGACCTCAAAGGTTGCAAGGACATCCCCCTCTCACGTGCCAACAACGTGACGCTGCGCAATATCAGCCTGAACTGCGACATATTCTTCAACGTCAGAAAGTCCGACCAATACGAATTGAAGGATTTCACTTTCGAGAATTTGAATATCAAGGCAAAGAATGCCCAATGCGACAAAGAGATTATCTCTAATTTTGAGTGGAAGGACGTTAAGGTCAACCAATAATGCAGGTAGCAGGCAGCAAACGCATCACGAGAAACGAATAAACTTCATTATCGTATAATTCGGGCACAAATAACGCGGACTTTCGTGGATACAATTAATAACATCCACGAAAGCCCGCGTCATTTATTTCCGGACAATTATTCAAAACTACGCAGCATGCTGATTTCTTCCGCCCAAAGCGTTTCATCCGGAGTTTCGAGTATCACCGGCATATCGTTAAAACGCTCGTCTTTCATAAAACGCTTGAAGAAATCCAAGCCGATAAGCCCCTTGCCGATACTGTCGTGACGGTCTACACGGCTACCCAACGCTTTTTTCGAATCGTTCAAGTGTATGGCGCGCAGACAACCGAAGCCAACGGTCTTATCGAATTCGTCGAAAACCTTATCGTATTCATTTACGATATCATAACCCGCCGTATACGTATGGCACGTATCAAGGCAGACACCTACGCGCGACTTGTCTTCCACACGGTCGATGATATGTTTCAGTTGCCAAAACTCATTGCCTACATTGCTGCCCTGTCCTGCCGTATTTTCAATGACCGCCGTTACGCCTTGCGTCTTGCCTAAGGTAATATTAATCGATTCGGCAACCCTGTCCAGGCAAGCCTCAACCGAAATTTTATTTAAATGGCTGCCCGGATGGAAATTCAGCAGTTCCAGCCCCAGTTCCTCACAACGTCGCATCTCATCCAGAAAAGCCGCACGGCTCTTCTCCAGTCCTTCTTCTTCGGGATGTCCCAGATTTATCAGATAACTGTCGTGTGGAAGAATATAACGTGCCTCCAAAGCATATTTCCTGCAATTCTCCTTAAACAAGGCAATACTTTCCTGCGTCAGGGGCTTCGCCACCCACTGACGCTGATTCTTGGTAAACAGGGCAAAAGCATTCGCTCCTATTCCATGGGCATTGACGGGAGCCAGCTCCACACCGCCGCCGGCAGATACATGTGCACCTATAAATTTCATATTTCGATTATTATTCGTTAGTTTATTGTTCTTTCATAAATTCCCATTGAGACTTTTTCATATCTACAAAGCCGTTTGTCTTAAACCGGACACCTTCATTCTCCAACAATACTCTTTGCTCCGTCCAACCCGGCACTAATCTGCCCCGGCTGTTTACAACCCTATGACAAGGCAAATGCAATTCCTCCGGTACGTTGTGCATAGCCTGCCCCACCATACGCGAGCACTGAGACCTGCCTACCAAACTGGCAATCTGCCCGTAGGTTACAACGCATCCTTCAGGAATAGCGGCAACAACACTGTAAACATCTTGCAGAAAAGTAGTCCGATTCATAAGATAAAGTCTTTCTTTGCGGCAAAGATAGCGTAAACAGAGAGTATAAAAAATACACAGCTTTGTTTTTTATACCAAGCGACAGAAATGAGATGCCTACCCGACAGCGGGGCGTCTCACGTCTGATTACAGGAAAGTACTTGCCCCAAGCGTATTGTAAGCGTAAGTGATATTCTGCTGGCGGAGAACTTCACCGTTCGGAGTAAACAATATCTGATATTTTATCTGCACGTTCGGCCTGCCCACCTGTATGGCTACAATAGGTTGCCATTTGGGAAATTGCACCCAAACAACATTCTGTACCACCCCGTCCGAAAACTGACTGGCTGCAAAAGCGTTGAATACGGCGGCAGGCACCTCATCCAGGGTTTCCCAATCCGTTTGCTTCATTACCCACTCTGCATCCGTATTGAACCAGACCTTGGTATCAAATCCGTTCATCATAAAATCCGCAACATAATACTCCTCGTCCTGCGACCAGGCTATCCCTTTGGCGGAAGGATACATTTTCGTCAGGGCAGTTTGCACATTATCAGGAGCATAGCCTGCAAAAAGTGGCAAAAATGTCCAAAGCGTCAAAAAAAAGAACAAAGACTTCATTTTATCCATAACCATTAATCTATTCCATGTTGGAAATCAACAATATTTCCTGGTGTTTTGTTTGGTTCTATGCCCATAAGGATTATCTTTGCCATACAAACCCGTTCAAACAGCAATGAAATGATAAGTATACAGCCTGTGCTCCATAATAAGAAACAATACCTCGACCTGCTGCTTTTGGCCGATGAACAAGAATCCATGATAGACCGTTATCTGGAACGCGGTGAAATGTTCGTGTTGTCCGAGGACGGCAGTATCAGAGCATCTTGTGTCGTCACCCGCGAAGCAGAAGATGTTTTTGAGATAAAGAACATTGCCGTTTATCCGCAATTCCAACGTCGGGGATACGGGAAGAAACTGATACAGTATCTTTTCGGACATTATGCAGGCAGATGCCGGACAATGCTCGTAGGAACCGGAGACAGCCCATTGGCGATTCCTTTTTACGAGAACTGCGGATTTACCTATTCCCACCGCATCCCGGACTTCTTTACGGATAACTACGACCATCCCATTTATGAAGCGGGCAAACAACTGAAAGATATGGTTTACCTGAAACGCAATATGGATGAATAAGACCTGCCAATCACACATTGCCCAAGAACAACGCACCGTAGAACAGATGATCCGCCTCTATTGCCGCAGGAAAGAGGGCAACAAGGAACTCTGCCCGCAATGTCTCGAATTGCTGGAGTACGCACGCATGCGCCTGTCGCGCTGCCCGTTCGGAGAGAATAAAACAACTTGCAGACTATGCCCGGTACATTGCTACAAGCCGGAGATGAAGAAGCGGATGCAGGAAGTCATGCGATATGCCGGACCGCGCATGCTGCTCTATCATCCGACCGCAGCATGCAGGCATTTATGGAAAGAGCGTATATATCAATATTTCACCAGACGTTTCGGAGTCCCGTGCCAGGAACAGCATAAGCAGTAAACCTCTTCCAGGTCATACCCTTCCAAAGAAGCTGCCGGATCTTTCGGTACGACCTCGCCTTTGTCCGACACATATACGGGCAAACGCTCTCCCTGCCCGTTCAAGACATAAAATGCCCCCACCTTGCATTGGGGGCACACCATTTTGCGCATAATCAGTTGAAATAATATAAAAATACAGCAATACCTTCAAGCGCTTTCTTCTTCTCGCCCTGAATCTCAATGGCAAACTTTATTTCCGCCTTTGCCACACCGCGCAGGTTTGCCAACGAATGCAGAGAAGCCACCAGACGGATGCTCTGTCCGGAAAGTACAGCCTGACCGAACTTCATCTTATCCATTCCGTAGTTAATCATCATCTTCAGGTTATTTACCTCGATAATCTGATTCCACAGATGAGGCAACATGGAGAGGGTGAGATAACCGTGTGCAATGGTACTCTTAAAAGGACTTTCGGTCTTGGCGCGTTCTGTGTCAATGTGAATCCACTGATGGTCCAGCGTTGCGTCGGCAAAGAGATTGATGCGTTCCTGCGTAAGTTTCACATACTCCGAAACACCGATTTGCTGACCTACCAGCTTTTCAAAATCCTCGTACGAATTGATAATAACTTTTTCCATATATTTTTTGTTTTGTTGGGTAAATGCGTTGTAAACGGTAACAAAGATACCGCTTATCTCCGAATAAATTACAAGCGAATCACTAAAAAGCCATATTTTTCCGGTTGTTGTTACGGTAATTACTCTCATTATTACCCGTATCATTCTTCAAAATAGCATGCAAATTCACGCTCTCTTATCAACAACTGACATCACGGTTTCACAGACCAAGGCAAAGATAAGTTCAACAAAATCATTATTGTACCGCTTTTAATAAAACATCCGTTCCCTATTTCTTTCCATTTCTGCGAATTATATCTATTTTTGTATGCGCATATAATATAAACAACCCTAAACATCCATGTATGGACGCTGAAAAGGATTACAACCTGCTGTCAGAAATAATGCACAACGCCAATATAGGCTGGTGGAAAGCCGATATACAAGATGCCGATTATATATACTACGGCCCCATCGCCAGCCTGTTAGGATTGGAAGAAGGCGGTTGTATCAGTTTTGAAAATTTCAACAAGCGCATACTGAGAGAGGAACAGCCGCACACTACCGTCCGTTCCTTTGACAACATACAACAGACGAATGAAACCGTCTATCTGCTTGATACCGTCAAAGGACCGACATGGGTCCGCAGCAAAATCTGTATGCAAAAAACCGATGAAAACGGAAAGACCAAAATTTACGGCATAGCCGAAATACAGGACGGTCCTTATATGTCGTCCGCCACACAGATGCTGCGACAACGCGAACAACTCTTGCACAACATCTATAAGCATCTTCCGGTAGGCATTGAAGTCTACAATACAGACGGAGTATTGACAGACCTCAACGATAAGGAATTGGAGATGTTTCATCTGCAACGAAAAGAAGACTTGCTGGGTATCAATATATTTGATAACCCTATCTTCCCGAAAGAGATGAAAGAGAAACTGAGAAAGTATGAAGACGCCGATTTCACATTCCGCTACGACTTCTCGAAAGTAGGTTCTTACTACAATCCGCAAACCAAGACCGGTACAATAGACCTTGTAACTAAAGTAACCACGCTGTACGACGAGAACCACACCCCCATCAACTACCTGTTGATTAATGCCGATAAGACCGAAACCACCGTAGCCTACAACAAGATACAGGAATTCGAAAGTTTCTTCGAACTGATAGGCAACTATGCCAAAGTAGGATACGCACACTACGACTTACTCACCCGGCAAGGAGATGCCCAACACAGCTGGTACATCAATATCGGCGAACAAGAAGGAACTCCTCTGTCCCAAATCATCGGAGTGTACAGACATATCCATCCCGAAGACCGGCGCGCCATGCTCGGTTTCCTGAATAAGGCAGCAAAAGGTATGGAAGACAAGTTCAATAAAGAAGTACGTGTTCGCAGAGAAGACGGCAGCTATACTTGGACACATGTCAACCTGATAGTAAAAACCTACGCTCCCGAACGGAACAATGTCGAACTAATCTGTATCAACTACGACATTACCCGGCTCAAAGCCACGGAAGCCATGCTGATAGATGCCAAAGAAAAAGCCGAAGAGTCAGACCGCTTGAAATCGGCCTTTCTTGCCAACATGAGTCACGAAATACGTACACCGCTGAATGCTATTATCGGCTTTTCCAGTCTCCTGCCCCATGTAGAAGATGCTGAGGAACGCAACCATTATATCTCCCTGATAAACCACAACAACGAATTGCTGCTGAACATCATCAACGATGTACTGGATTTATCGAAGATAGAAGCCGGACACATAGAGTTGGTCCCGGTCTGGTGCAACCTCTCCGACCTGATAGATGAAAGTTGCACCGAATGCCAGCCCAACGTACCTGAAGGCGTAACGCTCAAGAAACGCTACCCGGCAACTCCCAACCTGATAAAGCAAGATCCGATGCGCATCAAGCAGGTTTTGAGCAACCTCATATCGAACGCACTGAAAAATACCGTACAGGGCTATGTCGAAATTTCGTACGAGACGACACCGTCCGAAACAAGAATAAGCGTTTCCGACACAGGGCGCGGAATCCCTGAGGAAAAGCTCGGCATAATATTTGAACGGTTCGAAAAAGCTGATACTTTCATTCAGGGAGCCGGATTGGGCTTGCCTATCTGCAAGTCTATCATGGAACATATGAACGGAACAATCGAAGTAACCTCCACCGTAAATAAAGGTAGCACGTTCACAGTAGTGTTTCCTTGCCAAGTACGGCCAATGGAATAAAGAACAGAAAATATGATTATACAGAAAGAATTTACCCTTACCCCCCATCGACGCGGGTTCCATCTGATTACGGAAGAAATAGTACGTAACTTGCCACAGTTGCCTCCGACCGGACTATTGCACTTGTTTATCAAACACACAAGTGCCGCACTAACCATCAACGAGAACGCCGATCCGGATGTACAGACAGATATGGAAGCTATCTTCAACAACCTTGTCAAAGAGCGTGAGCCCTACTACGAACATACCTGCGAGGGTGACGACGATATGCCGGCGCATGCCAAATCCACCATTGTAGGAGCAGAACTGACCATCCCCATCACCAACGGACGGATGAATATGGGCATCTGGCAGGGCATTTATCTTTGTGAATTCCGCAACCGTGGCGGCGGAAGAAAAATCGTAGCAACCATTATCGGATAATCTCTTCCCATGAAAAAAGCTATCATCATAGGAGCCACCTCAGGCATCGGACAGGAAGTAGCCGGAATACTCGTACAACAAGGCTGGCGCATAGGCATTGCCGGCAGACGCGAAGAAGTCCTGCGAAGCATGCAACAAGCCAATCCCCAACAGATAGAGATACAGCATCTTGATGTGACAAAGGAAAATGCCGTCTTACACCTTACAGAACTGATAGACCGCTTAGGCGGCATGGATTTATTTTTCCTCAGCTCCGGCGTAGGTTATCAGAACAGGAACCTGGAACCTGAAATAGAACTGAATACCGCACGTACCAATGTCGAAGGCTTTATCCGAATGGTAACCGCAGCTTTCGATTATTTCAAAAAGACAAAAAAAGGACATATCGCTGTAATCAGCTCCATAGCAGGTACCAAGGGATTGGGAGTCGCACCCGCCTACTCCGCCACCAAACGGTTTCAGAATACATACATCGATGCTTTGGCACAACTCGCACGGATGCAGCATCTTAATATCCGCTTCACCGACATCCGTCCGGGGTTCGTAGCAACGGATTTACTGCGAAACGGCAAGTATCCGATGCTGATGCATGCCGATAAAGTGGCGGAATATATCGTCCGGGCGTTGAAACACAAAAAACGAGTGACAATAATTGACGGACGCTATCGTCTATTGGTATTCTTCTGGCGAATGATTCCACGTTGGCTGTGGGAACGGTTGCCGATAAAGAATTGATTTCGTATCTTCACGCCCAAAAAGCAAAAAACAACCAAGATGAAAAGAAAGTCCGGATATATGATACTCACAGTCACTACCGCCTTGTGCATAGGCACTTCGCTGCCTTTTCTCCTTGGCAGCAGTGTACTGAATCCAGAAAAACAGTCGGTTAAATCGGAAATACCTTACTGCGTCACCTCTCCTACCGTACCCGCCAAGATTGCCTTTGCCGGACAGGAAGTAGACTTGTTACGCTACGACCACCGCGAGCGCATGGACCGTGAACTGATGTCGTTTACCTATATGCATTCTACCACAATGCTCACCATAAAGCGTGCCAACCGTTATTTTCCTATTATAGAACCTATACTAAAGGCAAATGGCATACCGGATGATTTCAAATACCTTGCCGTTATAGAAAGCACACTTAACCCACTCGCCAAATCGCCCGCCGACGCTGCCGGAATGTGGCAGTTCATGCCCGGTACAGGGCGCGAGTTCGGTCTGGAAGTAAACAATAACATCGACGAACGCTATCATGTGGAAAAAGAGACGAAAGCCGCTTGTAAATATCTGAACGAAGCCTATGCCAAATACAATAACTGGCTTTGCGTGGCCGCTGCCTACAATGCCGGTCAGGGACGTATCTCCACACAGTTACAAAAGCAAATGGTGAGTCAGGCAGCAGACCTTTGGCTGGTAGAAGAAACCTCACGTTATATGTTCCGCTTGCTGGCAGCAAAAGCTGTTATCAGCAACCCGCAACAATACGGTTTTTTGATGAAACGTGAACACCTATATCCGGCTATCCCTTACACCGAAGTGAAAGTCACCACGGGAATAGCCAATCTGGCACAATTCGCCAAAGATAAAGGAATCACTTATGCCCAGCTGAAAGATGCCAATCCCTGGCTGCGAGACACTTCACTAATGAACAAAAGCGGACGTACATACATTCTGAAGATACCGACACAAACCGGAATGCACTATAACCCGCATAAAACTGTTCCGCACAACAAGAACTGGGTAATAAACTAAATACTAAGTCTGCTTCTCGGTCAAATACTTCCAATATCGCACGGGCATGTCTTGCCTGTGCTTGCGGGGATTCAGCCTTTCCTTGATACAGATTGCCTTGAAATAAGTTTTCCAAAGTTGCTGAAAGAGCTTTTCATCCTTATCCATAAGGCTCTCATCCAGTATTCCTGTCACAAGATGTCCTTCTCGGCTATCTTCCCCAAAAACAACGTTCCGCACCTCTTTTAAATCGTAATAATAACCATAAGCACGCTTGATGTCGTATATCAACCAACATTGGTCGGCAAAACGGTCTTTAAAATGCCCGGTTATCAAGGGAAGTACATTCTTCTCCGGTTCTACCGCCGCAAAATAAGTGCCATCTGCTGCTTTCTGAAAACGGACAAACTGCAACATCCGTATCCGTTCCCAATCCACCCGCTTCCACATACGCGAAAATTCCAAAACATCAGGGTCTGCAAAGTTCGTTTCAATGGAACGGGAAGCATCTATTGCCTTACGGATATAACGGAACAAAAGCGATGCAGTTTCCGGCTCTTCCGCCAACCAGCACTGCGTAAGACAAGACAAGGCGGATGCAGAAAGTTTTTTCTGCAAACCACGCCAAACCCTCCCCGCTTTCTCTTCATCCGATACTACAGTAAAAGCCTCGTCACAGAACAGAGGAAGCGGCTCCCCTTCCGCCAGCAAAGCATCCGGAAAAGTACGACGGGAATAGGCTTCAAAAACAGAAGTCAGCAATCCCTCAAATGTATTATCGAATATAAACAGAATCATTTTCTTCGTCTCCAAAATCAAGCATCAGCTGCCTGTCGTCATATTTCGTCCCGGGTTTCTGCACCAGCAAGTTACGTACTCTCTGCGGAGTCATTTCATTGACCGTACGTACTGGCAGTTCGCTGCACGTAATAAAGTACTGCGCCTTCTTCATCACCACACCGATCTTCTTCAGTTGATAAAATCCCAATTTGGAGAAACGGCGGGAAGCGACTATCAGACGAGCCGATTTCACACCGATACCCGGTACACGGAGTATCATCTCATAATCCGCCTTATTGACGTCAACGGGAAACTGTTCGGGATGCCGCAACGCCCACGACAACTTCGGGTCTATCTCCAAATCCAAATCCGGATAAGCGTCATCCACAATCTCATCTACCTTGAACTGGTAGAAACGTAGCAGCCAGTCCGCCTGATAGAGCCGGTTCTCACGCACCAAAGGCGGCTGTTTCAAAGCCGGCAGACGCTTGTCGTACGTGTTCACCGAGATATATCCGGAATAATAGACGCGCCGCATCGTAGGACGCTGATAAAGAGCCGATGAAAGAAAAAGAATATCCTTGTCCGTCTCGGCAGTAGCACCTACAATCATCTGCGTGCTCTGTCCTGCCGGGGCAAAACGGGGTGCATAGCGGTATTTCCTGCGTTCTTCCGCACTCTCCAAAACACCTTGCTGAATATAGCGCATCGGAGCAAATACGCTTTCATGGTCTTTTTCCGGAGCAAGCAGCCTGAGGTTTTCTTCCTTGGGAATTTCCACATTGACACTCAGACGGTCGGCATACAGCCCCGCCTCATTCACCAACTCACGACTGGCTCCGGGAATGCTCTTCAAATGGATATAACCGTTGAAACGATGGATAGTACGAAGGTCTTTGGCTACACGCACCAGCCGTTCCATCGTATAATCGGGATTGCGCACCACTCCGCTACTCAGAAAAAGGCCTTCAATATAATTGCGGCGGTAGAACTCCATTGTCAGGTCCACAAGTTCGCTGACGGAAAGAGTGGCACGAGGCAAATCATTACTGCGACGGTTAATGCAATAAGCACAATCGTATATGCAATAGTTTGTCAGCATCACCTTCAGCAACGAAATACACCGCCCGTCTTCTGCAAAGCTGTGGCAGATGCCCCATCCGCCCACGGTATTGCCCAGCATGCCTGCCTTGTTGGAACGTACAGTGCCACTGGACGAGCAAGAGACATCGTACTTTGCCGACTCTGCCAATATCTTCAACTTATTTAGTACATTTTCGTTCATACCCTGTGCCAAAAGTAATAATAAAACTTCTATTTAAAAGCAAAAGGCCAAGCAATTAATATATTAAAATCGTTGAGGAATATCATAAAAATACGACTTATTTATACAAAACAGCCATTATGCATAAAATAAAAAAGACCGCCGAACGGCAGTCTTTCACAGCATTAAATCTGCGTTTTCTCTTACTTTTTAGAATCTTCCAAAGATGCTTTGCGGAATTCTTTCATTGTCTTTTCGATTTCCAAAGAAGCCTTACGTGCACGAGTACCGGCTGCCTTGTTACCGTTTTCCAACTGAGCTTTTGCATCTTTTTCGAATGCTGCATACAATTCTGCAACTTTTTCAACTAATTCTTTCATAATCCTTTTTTAATTACTTCGTTAATAATGTCCGACAAAAATACATTCTTTCTTGAAATAAATGCAGAAAAACGATATTTTTTTTGAAATAATACGCAAAATCGGCATTTAAAAAGGCTTATACGTGTTTTTTATCTATTTTTGCAGACATGAAAACGCTTACTGATACCCAATATATACATGCTCTCATAGCCGAAGGAGAGCACCAACAACAAGATTTCAAGTTCGAAATATCTGATGCACGAAAAATTGCCAAGACGCTTTCTGCCTTTTCAAATACGGACGGCGGACGGCTTCTCATCGGCGTAAAAGACAATGGTAAAATTGCCGGAGTGCGTTCCGATGAAGAACAATATATGATAGAGGCAGCAGCCCGGTTATACTGCCGGCCGGAAGTGAGTTACAGCACACAGACCTATCAGGTAGAAGGCCGCAGCGTATTGCTGGTGCAAATCGATGAAAGCGACCGTAAACCGGTATATGCCAAGGACGAAGCCGGCAAATATCTTGCCTATCTGCGCATCAAGGACGAGAACATACTTGCCACCCCGGTACATCTGCGTATCTGGCAACAAAGCGAAAGTCCCCAAGGAGAATTGATGGAATATACCGAACGGGAGCAGCTACTGCTTGATTTACTGGAACAAAACGACCGGTTGTCACTGAACCGTTATTGCCGTCTGGCACGTCTGTCACGCCGTGCTGCAGAGCATCTGCTTGCCAAACTCATCCGCTATGACATTGTGGAACCCGTATTCGAAGGGCATAAGTTTCACTTCAAGCTGAAATAAAGAGTTGGAGTGCTGGTAAAAAGCAAGTTATTTACTACCTTTGCGCCCATAAATCAGAAAAATTATCATCATGGGTATATTTGCCAAACTATTCAACAAGAATTCGGAAGAGGTTTCTTCCAGAAATGTGGAGGACTTCGTTTCATTGACACGCGTCTATTTCCAGTCCGTGATAGCCGCCAACCTGGGCATCACCAACATCCGTTTTGTGCCGGATGTAGCCAACTTCAAACGTTTATTCAAAATCCCCACACAAGGCGGACGTCTGGGACAAGCGGAAAAAGCAGCTTCCCGCAAGATGCTGATGCAGGATTACGGCATCAGCGAAAGCTTTTTTAAAGAGATTGACGCATCCGTAAAAAAACACTGCCGTACACAGAACGATGTACAAGCCTATCTTTTCATGTATCAGGGATTCTCCAACGACCTGATGATGTTAATGGGCAACTTGATGCAATGGAAATTCCGTATGCCTTCCATCTTCAAAGGCGCATTACGCAGCATGACCGAAAAAACAGTACATGAGGTTTGCACCAAGACCGTGTGGAAAAAGGACGATGTGCACAAGACCGCTATGACAGTCCGCCAATACAAAGAGCGGTTGGGATACTCGGAACAATGGATGACAGAGTATGTATACAACATAGTCATGCTGGCAAAAAAAGAACCCAAAAAGAAAGGTGACGAACAAGAAAAAGCATAAGCTAAAGTTTTGACAAATAGGCAGAAAAGCGTTTGTTAGCAAAACAAAAAGAAATCTAAAATATTTCATAAGACGAAAGGCGAGGTTTTTATACCCCGCCTTTTTTTGTTATATTTATCAGACCGTTTTTCCCCTCACGGAATATTGAAAGCGCATCCTGCGCCAATCACCGATTATTAATCTCTAAAAAAGAATTGCGTATGAAACAAAAGAAAATGCTTGCACTCACTCTCTCACAACTGAAACAACTTTACCGGCACGAACTCCCCGAACTGACCGGCATCGCCGCCCGAAGCGGAGATGCACAGACTTTCAAAACATATCTGTCGGAGTATATGGCGGGACATCCCCAAGCGGAAAGTGAGGCCGGCAAGCTGATTCGACTTCTGATTGATTATGACGGACAAAAAGTACATGAACTCTCAACGGACAAGCAACTGCCTGTTTCAACCCTCTCCTTACTCTATGATTTCCTCACCGGCAAACTGGAAGAATACCTCGAAACTGACCTTTTCATTGATTTATTCCGACAATTCAAACGTCTGCAACACCCCGAACATCCCCTACCCGGCTTCCAACGCGTAAAAGCCTGGAGTGAACGGTGGCCTTCCGGACTGGATGAGGATGTGCAACAACTCCGGGCATACAACAAAGAACGTATCCTGCATGCCCTTATACAGAAAATAGAAAACCGCAAGAATTCTGCTTCACGCTTTCATTTTGCAGAAGGCATCAGCTATGAAGAAAAATTCCGGCTCGTCAGCGAATGGTGGAACGATTTCCGCTTCCACCTTGCAATGGCAGTGAAAAGCCCTACGGAACTGAACCGTTTCCTGGGCAATTCACTTTCCGTGGAAACCATGTATTTATTGTCGCGTGCACGTAAAAAAGGCATGCCGTTCTTCGCCACCCCCTACTACCTTTCCTTATTGAACTGTACCGGAAGCGGCTATAACGACGACTCTTTACGCAGCTATATCCTCTACTCGCCCCAATTGGTGGAGACCTACGGACAAATCCGCGCCTGGGAACGCGAAGACATTGTAGAAGCTGGCAAGCCGAATGCTGCAGGCTGGTTATTGCCCGACGGTCACAATATCCACAGACGCTATCCTGAGGTGGCCATTCTTATCCCCGATACCATGGGGAGAGCCTGCGGCGGACTTTGCGCTTCCTGCCAGCGTATGTACGATTTCCAAAGCAAACGCCTCAACTTTGAATTTGAAGAACTGCATCCCAAAGAAAGCTGGGACAAGAAATTGCGCCGCCTCATGACCTATTTCGAAGAAGACACGCAATTGCGTGACATCCTCATTACCGGCGGCGATGCCCTTATGAGCCAGAACAAAACCTTGCGCAACATATTGGACGCCGTTTACCGTATGGCGGTGCGCAAGCGAAAAGCCAACCAGGAACGCCCGGAAGGTGAGAAATACGCCGAATTGCAACGCATCCGCCTCGGTTCGCGCCTGCCCGCCTATCTACCGATGCGCATCAATGACGAATTAGTGGACATATTGCGTGAATTCAAGGAAAAGGCATCCACGGTCGGCATACGTCAGTTTATCATCCAGACACATTTCCAAACCCCGCTGGAAGTTACTCCCGAAGCAGAGGAAGGCATTCGCAAACTGCTCTCGGCAGGATGGCTCATCACCAACCAGCTGGTGTATAATGTAGCCGCATCCCGCCGGGGGCACACTGCACGCCTGCGACAGGTATTAAATAAACTGGGCATAATCTGTTACTACACATTCTCGGTGAAAGGATTTGAAGAAAATAATGCCGTTTTCACTCCAAACAGCCGCTCCATACAAGAAGAGCAGGAAGAAAAAGCATTCGGAAAACTTACCAAAGAAGATGCCCATAACCTCTCCGTACTGTTGGAACGGACACACGACCCTGCCGCCTGTATCCGCCGTTTTACGAAAGCACATCGCCTGCCATTCCTCGCCACAGACCGGAATGTGCTGAACCTGCCTGCCATCGGAAAAAGCATGACTTTCAAAACGGTAGGAATCACTCCGGAAGGAAAGCGTATCCTTCGTTTCGAACACGACGGTACACGTCGCCATAGTCCTATTATAGACAGTATCGGAGCAGTATACATTGTCGAAAGCAAATCCATAGCCGCCTATCTGCGACAACTGCAAGCCATGGGAGAAGACACGGAAGACTATGCTTCCATCTGGAACTATACGGAAGGAAAAACCGAACCCCGGTTCAGCTTATACGAATATCCGGATTTCCTTTTCCGGATTACAGAAAAAATGAGTAATCTGGGACTTGAAAGCTGCTGAAAAACTATTTTTGATTAACTTTGCCTTATCATCCGCTAATGTATAAGCAAAATCAATCTTATGGAAATAGAACAGCATCCTTTAGAACCTTTCCTTCCCGGCAATGCACGTTTGCTGATGCTGGGGAGTTTCCCGCCGCAAAGAAAACGCTGGTCCATGGAGTTTTACTACCCGAACTGGAATAATGACATGTGGCGTATTGCAGGTCTTTTATTCTTCAATGACAAAGACCATTTTGCCGACAAATTCCAAAAAGCTTTCCGCAAGGAGCGTATCATCGATTTCCTGAACGAAAAAGGGATAGCCCTGTTCGATACGGCCACTGCCGTAAGGCGATTGCAAGACAATGCATCCGATAAGTACCTCGAAGTGGTCCGGCCCACCGACATATCCGCATTATTGCAACAACTGCCACAGTGCAAAGCGATTGTCACTACGGGACAAAAAGCCACCGACACGCTCTGTGCGCTGTTCTCATTGCAAGAACCTAAAGTCGGGGATTTTACAGAATTCATTTTCGCAGACCGCCCTATGCGGCTCTACCGCATGCCCTCTTCATCAAGAGCTTATCCGCTGGCTTTAGAAAAAAAAGCGGCAGCCTATCGCATTATGTATCAGGACTTACAAATGTTATAAGCCATTTTTTTAAGAAAATAAAGCAACAAAGAACTTGCAGATTTGAAAGTTTCCATTACCTTTGCAGCCGCAAACACGGGAGTAGCTCAGTTGGTAGAGCACCGGTCTCCAAAACCGGGTGTCGGGAGTTCGAGCCTCTCCTCCCGTGCAATGATAAGACCTTGTAAATTTAAAAAATTACAAGGTCTTATTTTGGCTCAGTAGATTTTTAGCGGGGATTATTTTTTATACTCGTGAAGTATTGCTTACTTCGCATTATGAAAAACGATTATTTGAACATGCTAGCCAGCCTCGTGTTGCCTGCGCAGATATT
>NZ_JACOOD010000052.1:0-24519 GCF_014287405.1 Bacteroides sp. NSJ-48
CGGAGACGATTGCGTGATGCTTATGCTATGCTTACGCATAGCGTGCATTCACGTACTCTCCGTAAAGGCTTTACCAGAGCCATCGCTTGAAGGTAGTGTGAATTGCACGCTACTTTTTTACCCTTGCCTAACGAAAGGAAACGATTATGGGTAAAGTTCAGATTCTCGCCGTACTGACGATGGACGGATGTCTTTCTTCAGAGTTATATGATAAAGCACATCAGGATTTGTGCCTTGACCGTTGCGGTCTTGATGAAATCAGGAAGAAAGCCTTTTACCGTGTGACACCGGACTATTCCATTTCAATGCTGCACGAATGGAGAAAAGACTGCACAAACATCCGTTACCTCGCGGAAGCCACACCGGACACGGCAGACTATATAAACGGACTGCTGCGGATGCACGCTGTGGATGAAATCATACTATACACCGTTCCTTTCATATCCGGAAGCGGACGACATTTTTTTAAGTCGGCTCTGCCAGAGCAACACTGGACGCTTTCCTCTTTGAAAAGCTATCCCAACGGTGTATGTCGCATTATCTATATCCTTGATAAAAAAGCAAGATAGCCAAAATGTGCGGCAAGCATACATTTCTATTTTCAGGAATAGAATAAATGTTCCGATTACAAACAATTTAAGTCGGAGATAATTTGTCCTTGTGAAAAAATACTGAATTTTATACCTCTGAAATCCAGCACTTTGTAAAATTGAGTGTTGGATTTTTTATTTTCTGCCGCGTTTTTTGCCAATTATATTCATGTGCGCACGCAGAAAACAAAGTGTAATTTTCAAAATTGACAGAACCATGAATTATTTCTTGCTGGCGGAAACCGACTTTTTCCGCCTGATAAACGAAGCCGGCGACTGCAATATGGAAACGGCATACACGGCTTTCGCCACCCAAGTGATCGAACTGTGCAACGGCGGCATGGACATGAACCTTACCGTCATCGCGCTTGCCTACATCGAAATCGAGTTGCAGCACCATCCCGTACGTAATCTGTCAGAAGAAAAAAGAGAGATTGCCGCCTACGTCAGCAAGGCTCTGTCTTTCGTAAGAAAGATGCAGAAATTCCTTGCCACGCCCCAAGTGCCACCACTAATATCCGCCAACAACGCAACAGAAACCACCGCCAGCCTTCTTCAATGGACGGGCAATGCCATCGACCTCGTGGAACTTATCTACGGCATAGACGTGATGGGCTGCATCAACAACGGCAATATGCCGCTCAAACAGCTCGCCCCACTTCTCTATAAGATATTCGGGGTTGATTCTAAAGACTGCTACCGCTTCTACACTGATATCAAACGCCGGAAGAACGAAAGCCGCACCTATTTCATTGACAGGATGCAGGAAAAACTGAACGAGAGAATGTTGCGTGATGAGGAGTTGGAGCGGATGAGAAAATAAAAAAATATCCATTACATATGAGAAGACAGGAATACTCGTATCCTGTCTTTTTATTTTCATTTAATTATATATTAATTAGCACAATATATGTGAGTTTTTCATTCCTATAAGGACAAATTTCAGAAACGTATGTCTGGTAAATTATTGAGTCATCATAGTATGAACATATATCATTACTAAAAACAATGAAACAACTTCCATAAGATTGTGGTTGTAAAAATCGCCATTTAATAGCCCGTTTTTTTTGTAAAATTCGCCAATTAAAAAAATATGATTATCTTTGCATTATATTTTATAAGGTATGGAAACAGTAAATAGAATACTTCAAGAGAAGATTACAGCACGAATCGCGCCCAATAAAGCAGTACTGATTTTTGGTGCTCGCCGTGTTGGTAAAACGGTAATGATGCGTAAAATTGTGGACAACTATTCAGGTAGGACGATGATGCTCAACGGCGAAGACTACGACACATTAGCACTATTGGAGAATCGCTCAATAGCCAATTATCGGCATTTATTGGATGGTATTGATTTGCTGGCTATTGATGAGGCACAGAACATACCACAAATCGGTAGTATTCTGAAGTTGATAGTTGATGAAATACCGGGAATAAGTGTCTTGGCAAGTGGTTCTTCGTCATTCGATTTGCTGAATAAGACTGGTGAACCGTTGGTCGGCCGCAGTACGCAATTTCTCCTTACACCATTCTCGCAACGGGAAATCGCACAGACGGAAACGGCACTTGAAACCCGCCAGAACCTCGAAGCGCGCTTGATTTACGGTTCCTATCCCGAAGTAGTAATGATGGAGAACTATGAACGTAAAACAGACTACCTACGTGATATTGTCGGTGCATACCTGCTTAAAGATATCTTAGCAATTGACGGCTTAAAAAATTCGAGCAAGATGCGCGATCTACTGCGATTGATAGCTTTTCAGTTGGGCAGCGAAGTTTCTTACGAAGAGTTAGGTAAACAACTCGGCATGAGCAAGACGACCGTTGAAAAATACCTCGACCTATTGGAAAAGGTCTTCGTTATCTATCGTCTGGGGGCTTATTCGCGTAACCTACGCAAGGAGGTTACAAAAGCTGGCAAGTGGTACTTCTACGACAACGGCATTCGCAATGCCATTATCGGGGCTTTCTCACCGCTGGCCATTCGGCAGGATGTCGGTGCGCTGTGGGAGAACTACATCATCGGAGAGCGGCGCAAAGCGAACTTCAATGAGGGACTGCACAGGGAGTTCTATTTCTGGCGCACCTACGACAAACAGGAAATCGACCTGATTGAGGAGAGTGCCGACAGTCTTACCGCCTTGGAGTTCAAGTGGGGAAATAAAATGCCGGCCGCACCGAAAGCCTTCCAAGAAGCCTATCCCTATGCCGAGTTTCATGTGGTAAATCGGGAGAATTATTTGGAGTTCGTATAATCAATAAATTACGTATATGGAAACAAAACTACAATCCAAACAGCAATATCCGCGGTTTATCCAAAATAAACCGTGTGGTATTGACAAATTCGATGGAGGTTCGCAAGAAAGGTTGGCAAAAACTATTGCTCGCCATTTTTGTCAGAATGATTCATTGGATGAGGAATGTACTTTACCTCGAATTATCGGCATCGAAGGTATTTGGGGATCTGGAAAATCCAACGTGGTTAAAATGTTGGAACGTGAATTATCAGACGACTATTACTTTTTTGAGTATGACGCATGGGGACATCAAGAGGACTTGCAACGCCGCTCTATATTGGAATTGCTTACAAGCAAACTTATTGATGATGGTATCCTATCTGGAAATGCAACAATAAAAGTCAAAGGTGGAGGTACGAAAACCGTATCATGGTCTGAAAAGCTGAAATATTTATTAGCCCGTAAAACGGAGACCGTAACCGAAAAATATCCCCTTATCAGTAATGGTATGGTTGCGGCATTTTTGGTTGCAGTTTTAACTCCGATATTTACATTTATTGCGTATGCAGTAAAACCTACACCCACAACATGGTGGTTTTCTTTATTGTCTATTATCATAGCTGCACTGCCAGTTCTTATTGCATTGTGCGTTTGGAAATGGGCATATAGCAAAGATCATAAATATGGATGGAGTTATATGTTAGCTATTTATCAAGATAAAGTCGAAAAGGACGTTTGCTATGAGACTTTGAGCGAAGACGAACCAACGGTTTACGAGTTCAAAACATGGATGCAAGACATTTCTGATTTTATCAAGGAAAAAGGACAACGTAAATTAGTCCTTGTTTTTGACAACATGGATCGTCTCCCCGCTGAAAAAGTAAAAGAATTATGGTCTTCTATCCATACGTTCTTCGCCGATAGCGGTTTTGAAAATGTTTGGGCTGTTATTCCTTTCGATGAAACACATTTAGCTTGTGCATTCGGAGATGAGACCGACGAACAAACGAAACAACTGACCAAGTATTTTATCAATAAAACTTTCCCTATTGTTTATCGTGTTGCTCCTCCTGTTATTACCGACTATCGAAGTATATTCAACAAACTGTTTGTTGAAGCATTTGGAGAAACAGAAAATGAAGCGAAAGAAACTATAAATCGGATATTCAGATTGGTAAATCCTAATGCCAATGTTAGGGAAATTATATCATATATCAATGAGATGGTCGCTCTTAAACAAGAGTGGTGTAACGAAATTTTGATGATAAACATAGCATTGTTCTGTTTGAAGAAGACGGATATTCTGGCAAATCCAGTAGAACAAATATTGTCCGGCGACTATCTGAATGGCATTCAAACAATAATTAACAATGATCTGCAAACACAACGCGAAATTGCAGCTTTGGTATATGGTGTCGATGTTGAAGATGCTCGACAAATTCCATTGAAAAAATATATTGAAGGCTGCATCAACGGAGAAGAAGACCACGACATAAATCAATATGCAGAGACTAATAAACAATTTGACACTGTATTAGAAGAAGTTATACAATGTATGGACAATGCGCTTATCGATAAGATTATACATTGTTTGCATAAATTAACTCGAAAGAGCGATGTTATTCTGCGTGTATGGCAAAGAATAGCACAATTGAAATTAAAAGAATCCATAGAGAAGCAGGTGTTCCCTGTCGAATACCAAGAACTGCTGTTGCATTTAGACACGGAAAGCCAAAACCATGTGATTGCTCAATTATATAAGAAGATAGTTCGGTTCAATGACTTCAATGGCGGCGACTATTTCAAAACGTTAGATGCAATAGACAGGTTTATTGCGCAAAATAAGTTGGCGTGCGATTTTACGTCATTGATTGAAGCAAAAACAGTCAAGCCAAATACATTTATCGATTATATTCAAGCTGCAAATGCAACAGATGCTGCCTATCGGGATAACGCGACAACTAAAGCATATAAATATTATCAAGTAGCAACAAATTCGGAGGCGCTCGATAATTATTTGGCAAACTTACTACCCGATAATTTCGACCATGCAGATATTGTAAAAACGTTAAAAGATAATTCTACCTATACGTTTCCAACGCTTTTGCAAGCGATCACGAATTGCATTGATGAACAGAATGTAAATAAAGATAATATAGGGGCTATATTTACAACCTATCGTTTATTGGCATCTGACGAAGAAAGACCTTTACCTGTAACGTTAGATTCAACCTACATAAATCAGTTGCATTCTGAATTAGAAACTGATGGCCGAAACATTAAAGAGTCTGGATATTACGATTTAGTCGCCATGCAATTGGCACATGGTCATTCCGTTTCCTTAATAGAGGGTGGAGATATAAAATATGTTGCAGAACTCATGGACTATTATGTGGATCATGGAGACTTATTAGTAAATAGTGTGGGATGGAATATACCGCTATTAAATGAAACACTACAATACATGGTAAATCATAAACTTGGCTATAAATTATTGCTCTCAGACATATTGCCCCAATTTGAAGATATTAAGAACAGAATAGGTGTAACGGATGAGGTATTTATCGAGCATTTAGCAGAGTGGAATACCGATTTGGATAAGTATATCACTAAGAACAATATTAAAGATGTAATTCCTGACGCATCTTTTTACGATTTGACCACTAAAATAAGCAATGTCCTGACCGATCATATCAATAAAATAGCGTTCGAAGCGTTGTCTGAAATAAGTGTTGATACATTATACGCCCAAAGAACAGCACATACATCATATTATTGGTTTGTCGCAATAAAACATTTACTGGCTAAAATCAAATCCTTGCCAGATAACTTGACTGAATTTGGCAAAAAGATTCTGATGGATATTGCTTCTGGAACTCAAAGTTTGAATCCTTTCCCTAATTGTTTCAAGAATATAGTTGAAAGATTGGATAAACGAAAAATTAAATCGACAGTTACCGATATAAGAAATGATTTCTGCATCGGTAAAAAGACTATCAATGCAATAAAGTTTCAATTTTTCGAAACATGGCTTAGATCGCATGGTAATTTGAAAAGTCAAGCTGGAGACGTTATTGATAAAATAGTGAAACCTGTAATTTCCGATGGGGCATGCCGTTCATTGATTCTGCAAAACAAAGATTTTTATATGGATTTAATAAATACAGCAGGGGATGATGCTTATGAATTGAAAAAGAGTCTCCGAAACCTCATACAAAAAGATTCAGATCCGCAATTGGTTAAATTTGTCAATTCGATAGATTCAGTACCTGAGGTTGAAACCGCGTAAGTATTTGTCTAACAAGTCCGAATTTTACGATTTTACCCGTCAGAACTGAAGTGCCCCCCAAAAAAATTGTATCCAACTTTTGGGGGTCACTTCAAACTTCGATAGGGATAATTTTCAATTTTGGGGACTTGTTAGACAGTCTCATTATCTGGTAGCAGTTTACACAGCACCGGATCGTTTTTGATACGCTCCAGTTCCTCCTGCACAATCTGCTTCACCTCTTCCTTGATGCGCCGGTAGTTCGCCTGCACCGTTTCCTTCATGCGGTCGTTGCCGTCCTCGTCCGTGAAGTTTGTAATGACGGGAATTTTCTTGTAGGCACTTTCTTCCCGTTTCACCTTTTCGGCATCCACCACAATCTCGCAATGAAAAATCTTCTGCTCGATACGCTCGTTGAAGTTGTCGGATACAGAACCGACAAACATTCCCTGCGTAAGCCCGGAAATCTTACTCGGTGGAATGAGCGCGTCCATCTGCGTGTTGATGGAGGTGGAAACATCCTGCCGGTTGATGGAGATGGACTGCCGTTTCTGCAACACCTTACCGAACCGCTCGGAGAGCGTCTTGGCTGTTTCCCCCACCACCTGACCGGAGAAAATATTGCCGACAGTGTTCATCACCACTTTCGCCTCTTTGTCCCCGTAGTCACGCACTAACTGGCTGAAATCCTGAAAGCCCAGACACACGGCAACCTTGTTGCTTCGGGCGGTAGCTATAAGATTGTCCAACCCTTTGAAGTATATTGTGGGCAACTCGTCGATGATGACCGATGACTTCAGCATCCCCTTCTTGTTGATGAGCTTCACGATACGGGAATTATACAGACCGAGTGCCGCACCGTAGATATTCTGACGGTCGGGATTGTTACCCACGCAGAGGATTTTCGGCTCTTCGGGATTGTTGATGTCCAGCGTAAACTCGCTGTCTGACATCACCCAGTAGAGCTGCGGTGAAATCATCCTCGAAAGCGGGATTTTTGCCGACGCTATCTGACCCATGAGCTGCTCCGCAGCCCCTCCAAGCCACGCATCCATGAACGGCGAAAGGTAGTTCTCCAGCTCCGGATAAGAGGTCAGTATCGGAAATATATCCTCGTAACGGCGGTTCAGAAACTCGATAGCATGGGGAAACGTGCAAAACTTCCCGTTCTGATAGATTTTGAGATACCAGATAATACTGGCAAACAGAATGATAGGTGACTCCACGAAGAAGTCGCCCTGCTTTTGCACCCACGTTTTATTGAGGTTGAGCATTATTGTGTAGGCACTCTCATAGGCATCCGTAATATCTTCCATAAAATCCGGGTGAATGGGATTGCACCGATGAGAGCGTCGCGGGTCGTCGAAGTTGATCACATAGAACTTCGGCTTTACCTTGTAGCCGTCCGGGTGGTTCAGCAAATGGTTGTAGGCAATAGTAGATAGGTCGGGATACTTGAAATCGTAGATGTATTGACTAAAGCCCTTTTCAATCTGTTGCTTGATAAAATTGTTTACCACGGCATAGGACTTGCCGCTGCCCGGCGTACCCAACACGATGGACGCACGGAAGGGATTAACTACATTGATCCAACCGTTGTTCCAGCGTTTCCTGTAATAGAAACGTGTCGGCAGATTGACCGAATACTCGCTTTCGATAAGCCTCGTTTCCTGCATGAAACTCTCGTTCTCGTTGTTGAAAACATCCTCCATCAAATTGTGTTTCAACAGGCGGCTCATCCACAGACCACCCATCAACAGGCAGACATAGCCCGTTCCAATGGTAAGGACATACAGTCCCGTCACCGCTTCAAGCGGCAGCGGCAGGGGCAGCAACCACCAGTTCAGGAAAAACAGCACGAACCCGACGGCAAATGCTGTCCAGATTCTCCCCCAAGTGATTTTCTCACCCTTGACACCCTTCGTACCCAGACAGGACAAGGCAAGCAAAAGGACGGAAAACAGCTTCGTGTAGAGAATGGAATGGAACAGCCCCGCCGTGCGGTCGAAGTTCAGAAGGATTTTGTCCACCACGCCGATGTTCACGCCCCACAGCCGGATGGCTTCGTAGCAGAACCAGTACACGTTCATGACCACTAAAATGATACTCACGGCACGCAGAAAATCCATGATTTTCGCCAATGCCCTCAAATCGTCTTCTTGTTGTGACATACATTGATTTTTTAATTGTTGATACTCTGATTACATACCCAAGCCCTTGCGTTTTTTCTTCTTTTTGCGCTTCATCGCCCGGATGAAAGCCTCTTCCTCGGCATCTACCGCCGGACCTTCGGGAGTGAGCAAGCCCATACCGCCCGATATATCTTCACTGTCGTAGGCGGTCTGCCCGTGTGCCTTGTCCGCAGCATCCACAGGGATGGATAGCGGTATCGGCGGTTGTCCGGCGTATGGCAGGGTGAAGTGTTCCTGCAAGGCATTCGCCGAAAGCTCCTTACCCATGCGCGAACCGTTCAGCACGCATCCCGTGCGGTGGTCGATGAAGGTAGCCCCATAGATGCGCCCTTCCTCTGTGTAGCGCAGTACGGTGTCGATGCCCTTCTCTTTGAGTTGGGATACAAATTTGTCCTTGTCATAAGTGCCTTGCAGCACGGAAAGGACGGTGCGTTTCGTCATGTCTGCCAGTTTCCTATCCTTGATTTCCGATTTGGAACGGACAAACTTCTTCTGTACGGCTTCATAGCCTGCGGACTTCCCGAAAAGCGAGGATTTGAACGGGTTGCCCACCTTGTTACCCTTGTCGTCCGTGACGGAATAGACCAGCCCGTGATACTCCCGTCCGCGCACGTTGCCCCTCGCTTCCTCCACCGTCATATTATATAAGGAAAGGAGCGCACGGTATTCGCCCATCGTCTGGAAACGGTACTGCCCATTCAGAGCCTTCACGGTGTTGCCTACCTGCTTCTTCACATCACCTGCCGATGCGGCCACCTTGCGCAACGGATTATCCAATCTCTGATTTTTACGTTCTGCCGGATGCAATCCGTACTTCTGTTCCAGTTCCCTGCGGATACGGTCGCTGCGGCGGTAGAGAAAATCCCGGTTGAGCCTTTTCCCGTTCTCGTCCACGTTGACCGTCACGATGTGCAGGTGGTGGCGGTCGATGTCCTCGTGCTTGAATACAAGATAAGGCTGGTTTCCGAAACCGAGTTTTTCCAGATACTCGCGGGCGATATTCTGCAACTCAATATCGGTCAGCACATCCTCCGGGTGCGGGTTGAGAGAGATATGCACCACCGGCTTCTCGATCTTCATCTGCGGTGGCAGGAAGGTGAGAAAACCCTCCATCGCCTTGCCTATGTCCACCGTTCCCGAACCGTCATTGTAGATGCGGTTGGTGGTGAGAAGCCGCCCCTGCGCCTCGTTAATCTTCTCCCCGTTGTAGGCAATCGCGCCGTACAACGAACTTCCTACACTGATTTTTGCGACCATTTTGCCTCCATTTCCCTTGAAAGTTCCACAATCCGGCGGCTCAGTTTCACGAGTTCGACGGTGTGTTGCTCTAATTTGTAGAGCAACGCCATCGCCTTTTTCTCTGAAAAATGCAGCCTCAGTTCCTTCACGACTTGGTTGTAATTCGTACCCACGGCACGGAATTGTGCATGAAAATCCGACAGTTTGGTGTAATAGTCCACCAACGTCTTGTCCACCTTCAGCACCTTGAACGGTTGCCCGAAGAAGTGCGCTTTGAGGAAAACAGACCGTGCATAGACACCCGATTTTCCGAACATGGCGAGGAAACGGTTGTGTTCCTCCTCGTTGAAACGGACGGTGTACCGGTACACCGCCGGATCAAGTTTGGGATTTCTCCCTGATTTGCTTTTCCTTTTCTCTTTCATATTACTTTGGATTTAGCGGATTGACGGCATAAGCCGCCGCTTCGGATTACAGCACCGCAGTTCTGAAAGGCTTCCCGACTTCGGAGGGAAAGCCCGCCCCCTGCAAGGGCAAGTGCTTTTCGTGGCTGCTCAAAATATTTTGAGCGGCTGAAAAGACATCTTGCTATGTTCAGGTGAACATAAAAATCCGTCGGGGACGGATTGGGGATGATTCCTTTCAAACTCCGGGCTGCGCTACCTGCGGCGTACCCTGCCGTTCGGGTGCAAAGTTACGCCCTTAAGGCGATGTCCGACAGAGGCTTGACCCGGACAATCAGTGCCAACCGGCGCAACGTGCTGCCACTTGCCGGAGAAGTGATACAAGTTCCAAAATATCCTTGTTTATTTGCAGTGTGATTCGGATGTGGGACTGAAAATACACTCCTTCCGCCGGATGTTCGGACAGCAATCCGGGCATCAATCCAAACGGTTGAAAACAGGTGTATGTATTCAGATAGTTTTCCAAGCACACGTCCGTGCGGACGGATAAAAGCATGGACGGTTGGACAAACCGATGAATACCCGCAGGCACAGCCGGATTAAGGAGTGAATAAATAAATGAATGGGAGTGCGTGCGTACGTACTAATGACAATACGCTACCGCCACCGGACAGATGTATAACCAAATAAATTATCAAAAAAATGAAAGAAGCAACTTATGTGGCAATCTCCACGCAGAAAGGTGGAGCGGGTAAGACAACCCTGACAGTGCTTGTAGCAAGCTATCTGCACTATGTGAAAGGCTACAACGTAGCCGTGGTGGACTGCGATTTCCCGCAGTACAGTATCCATGACATGCGCAAGCGTGACATGAAAGCCGTCATGGAGGACGGGCATTACAAGGTGCTGGCGTATGAGCAGCTCAAACGACTGAAGAAGAACCCGTACACCATCAGATGCAGCCGTGCGGAAGATGCGGTAAAGACCGCCGAAAATCTGGTGGCAGCGCAGCCCGACCTCGATTTCGTGTTCTTCGACCTGCCGGGAACAATCAACAATGCCGATGTGGTGCAGACCATTTCCCAAATGGACTATATCTTCACGCCCATCATCGCCGACCGTGTGGTGATGGAGAGTTCCATCAAGTTCGCCACTGTCATCAACGAACAGATGATAAGCACGGGCAAGTCCGGCATCAAAGGGATTTACCTCGTGTGGAACATGGTGGACGGACGCGAAAAGACTGAACTTTACAAGGCATACGACAAGGTCTGTGCCGAGTTCGCCCTGCCCATTCTGGAAACACATCTACCGGACAGTAAGCGCTTCCGCAAGGAGACGGCGGCAGAACGCAAGGCGGTATTCCGCTCCACGGCGTTTCCGGCGGACAAAATACTGGTACGCGGCAGCAACCTCGACAAACTCGTCGATGAGATTCTCGGCATCATCAAAAACTGAACGGCATGGCAAAGAAAACAAGAATCGAGGACATCGACAGCGAAGCCGTAATCAACTCATTTCGACTGGACGATACAAGCATTCCGCCGGAAGCGAGAAGCACGGACGGGAACGCTCCTGTCCCACCTCCGAAAGAAGCGATACAAGAAGCCGTTTCTCCACCCGCCTCGCACTCCAAAGAGGAGCCGGAACGCAGGCGCAGGAACAGCAAGCCGGAAAAATTGGATTATGACACAGTATTCATATGCGGTTCCAATATCACGGCAAGGCTCGGCAAGCAGGTCTATATCCGCAAGGAGTACCACGACCGCATACAGAAGATGCTTCATGTAATCGGAGGCAACGAAGTGACTATCGCGGCATTTCTTGACAACGTGCTGACACACCATTTCACGCTGTTCCAAGACGAGATAGCCGAATCGTTCAAACGGCACATGGAATCCTATAATTTATAAACACTCAAAAACAACAAAGAAGTATGAAAAGAACAAATAAGAACCGTCAGGCTGAGTATCTGCAAACAGGAAAGAGTGAAAGAACCGCTGTCCGTGCAGCAAAGTGTGTAACCGACTACGGGCATGAAAATACCGACGTTGACTTCCGCAAGGATAAAGGCAGAGACAAACCGCTCTCGACTTTCCTGCAAGCATCGGAAATCAAAACGCGGCAATGTATATACATCAGCCGAGAAATTCATGAGAAAGTCGCTATCGTTACCAGTCGGATGGGAAACGGTTTGAGCATCGGCAAGTTTGTGGATAACATCCTCCGCGACCATTTCCGACAATACGGGCAGCAGTACATGGAACAGATTGAAAACGCCCAAAAAGTAAGATTATGACAAAGGCGTTTTTAATCGTATCGGTTGCTTGCAACGTGTGGTTTCTGTTTCTGCTGTTCTATGACCGCATCATGGACATGAAGCTCATCCGTTTCTTCAGACATATTGCCGGGCTGTGGCGGTCATTGGACAGTACGGTGGCAGAGCAAGGAAAGGATAAGGAAATACCTCACGCAGACACCTCGGACATCATTGGCAAGAGCCGTTTCAAGATGGCATCGACCCGGACAACCGCTGCCATACCGACGCAAGAAGCCGCCACTTCGGAAAAAGGCATTGAGCTGTCGGAGGAAGAGGCTACTTTTGACGACGGAAACACGGAAACCGTCTCACGCCCGACACAAGTACCGGAGGACAAACTCGATGAAACCTTCACGAGCATCCCGCCCTCGGAACTGGAGTACGGAGAAGATGAACCGGAGGATGAAGAACCAGACAAAAAGCAGGCTTCGGGAAGTAGCTTCGAGGATATTGACATGGCAGTACACACCATACGGAAGGAATCACCATCCGATGAGGAAATGCGACACGCCGGAAAGGTCATGACGGAACTGGACGGGACAGAGCTTTTCACAAGAATAACGGAACGCCTGACCGATGAAGCAATGAGCGAGAGGATTGCAAAGGCGATGGCAGTTTTCGTGGACACGGTGAACATGACCGTGACACAACAAAAGGAAAAGGTGTTCGTGATTCCCGACAACATCGAGGAGTTCGACTTCCGAAACTATGTATAACAACTAAAAAAGAATGGAAATGAAAACGTAAAATGACGACACCCACGCGCACGGCGGTACAAGGTACAGCCAACCCGCAACGGACAGCCCCAAGTCCGTAGAAACAAACGGGCAACCACTAAAACCAAAGTAAAGTAATCAAGTATCAACCGCCCGAAAAAGGACTATCCACCCTTTGGACGGCACAAAAAAGAACAGTTTATGAACAAGAACATCAGACAAAAGTTAATCATCGCTGCGGCACTTATGATTGCCGCAACCGCCTCCGCTTTCGCACAGGGAAACGGTCTGGCTGGCATCAACGAAGCCACCTCTATGGTGAGTTCGTATTTCGACCCCGGCACGAAATTAATCTACGCCATCGGCGCGGTAGTCGGGCTTATCGGTGGCGTGAAAGTGTACGGAAAATTCTCGTCCGGAGACCCGGACACCTCGAAGACCGCCGCCTCGTGGTTCGGGGCTTGTATCTTCTTGATTGTCGCCGCCACTATCCTGCGCTCATTCTTCCTTTAATAAACAATGTATGGCTGAATACCCGATAAACAAGGGTATCGGCCGTCCGGTCGAGTTCAAGGGTTTGAAGGCTCAGTACCTCTTCATCTTCTGCGGAGGTCTGCTGGCTCTCTTCGTCCTGTTCGTCATCCTCTATATGGTCGGCATCGACCAGTGGATATGTATCGGCTTCGGCGCGGCATCGTCTTCCGTCCTCGTATGGCAGACCTTCGCGCTGAACGCCCGGTACGGCGAACACGGGCTGATGAAATTGGGAGCGGCAAGGAGCCATCCCCGATACCTTATCAACCGACGGCGGATCACCCGATTACTCAAACGGCAACGAAAGGAAGAAACGACATGAGAAATACATCCAAAATGACAACACTGGAAAACAAGTTCCCCCTGCTGGCGGTGGAGCATGGCTGCATCATCTCCAAAGACGCCGACATCACGGTGGCTTTTGAGGTGGAACTGCCGGAGCTTTACACCGTGACGGGCGCAGAGTACGAGGCGATACACGGCTGCTGGTGCAAGGCTATCAAGGTGCTGCCGTACTTCTGCGTCGTGCATAAGCAGGATTGGTTCATCAAGGAGAAATATATGCCGGAGTTACAGAAGGACGACATGAGTTTCTTGAGCCGTTCCTTTGAACGCCACTTCAACGAGCGTCCGTACCTGAAACACTCCTGCTATCTCTACTTGACCAAGACGACGAAAGAACGTAACCGTATGCAGAGCAACTTCAGTACGCTGTGCCGGGGACATATCATCCCGAAGGAGCTGGACAAGGAAACCGCCGGGAAGTTCATGGAGGCCGCCGAACAGTTCGAGCGCATCATGAACGACAGCGGCTTTGTGAGGCTGCGCCGCCTCTCCACCGACGAGATTGTCGGGACGGAGAAGTCCGCCGGGCTGATAGAGCGTTACTTCTCGCTCATGCCCGAAGGCGACACGACCTTGCAGGACATCGACCTCTCGGCAAAAGAAATGCGTATCGGTGACAACCGCCTGTGCCTGCACACCCTCTCCGACGCGGAGGATATGCCAGGAAAGGTGGCTACCGACATCCGCTACGAGAAACTCTCCACCGACCGCTCGGACTGTCGCCTCTCCTTCGCCTCCCCCGTGGGGCTGCTGCTTTCCTGCAACCACATCTATAACCAGTATGTGATTATCGACAACAGCGAGGAAAATTTGCAGAAGTTCGAGAAGTCCGCAAGGAATATGCAGTCGCTATCCCGATACAGCCGGAGCAACAGCATCAACCGCGAGTGGATAGACCAGTACCTGAACGAAGCCCATTCCTACGGGCTGACCTCGGTACGGGCGCACTTCAACGTCATGGCGTGGAGCGATGACGCGGAGGAACTGAAGCATATCAAGAACGATGTGGGCAGCCAGCTGGCAAGCATGGAGTGCGTGCCGCACCACAATACCATCGACTGCCCGACGCTCTACTGGGCGGCGATGCCCGGCAACGCGGCGGACTTCCCGGCGGAAGAGAGTTTCCATACATTCATCGAGCAGGCGGTGTGCCTCTTCACGGAGGAAACCAACTACCGCAGTTCGCTCTCGCCCTTCGGCATCAAGATGGTGGACAGGCTTACGGGAAAACCGTTGCACCTCGACATCAGCGACCTGCCGATGAAGCGGGGTATCACGACCAACCGCAACAAGTTCGTGTTGGGTCCTTCGGGCAGCGGCAAATCCTTTTTTATGAACCACCTCGTGAGGCAATACTACGAGCAGGGTACGCACGTGGTGCTGGTGGACACGGGAAACTCCTATCAGGGCTTGTGCGAGATGATCCGGTGCAAGACAAACGGGGCGGACGGCGTGTACTTCACCTACACGGAGGAGAAACCGATTTCGTTCAACCCGTTCTACACCGATGATTACGTGTTCGACGTGGAGAAAAAGGACAGCATCAAGACATTGCTGCTGACGCTCTGGAAGTCGGAGGACGACAAAGTGACGAAGACGGAGAGCGGCGAACTGGGCAGTGCGGTGAACGCCTATATCGAGCGTATCAGGGCTGACCGGAGCATCGTCCCCTCGTTCAACACCTTCTACGAGTATATGCGCGACGACTACCGCCGCGAACTGGCGGAACGTGAGATAAAGGTGGAGAAGTCCGACTTCAACATCGACAATATGCTCACCACCATGCGGCAGTATTACCGGGACGGACGCTACGACTTCCTGCTCAACTCCACGGAGAACATCGACCTGCTCGGCAAGCGGTTCATCGTCTTCGAGATTGACAGTATAAAGGAAAATCGCGAGCTTTTCCCTGTGGTGACCATCATCATCATGGAAGCCTTCATCAACAAGATGCGCCGATTGAAAGGCGTAAGGAAACAGTTGATAGTGGAAGAGGCTTGGAAGGCTCTATCTTCGGCGAACATGGCTGAGTACCTGCGCTATATGTACAAGACCGTGCGCAAGTATTACGGGGAGGCAATCGTGGTGACGCAGGAGGTGGACGACATCATTTCCTCGCCCGTCGTCAAGGAGAGCATCATCAACAACTCCGACTGCAAGATACTCCTTGACCAGCGGAAGTACATGAACAAGTTTGATGCCATACAGTCCCTGTTGGGTCTGACGGAGAAAGAGAAGTCGCAGATACTCTCCATCAACATGGCGAACAACCCGTCAAGGCTCTACAAGGAAGTGTGGATAGGACTGGGCGGCACGCAGTCGGCAGTCTATGCCACCGAAGTTAGTGCTGAAGAGTATCTGGCGTACACCACCGAAGAAACGGAAAAAGTAGAGGTTTACCGTCTGGCGGAACAGTTGGGCGGCGACATTGAAGCCGTCATCCGGCAGCTTGCCGAAAGGCGGAGAAAAAAGGAATAAATAGAAACAGATTCATCAACTAAAAAAGAAAATGCGTATGAGTATATCAAGAACGAAAATGCTGCAAGTCAGCAAGTGTTTAATCGGGCTGGCGGTCATGGTGCTGCAATCCTGCGACATAACGGACAACCGACGCGACCTGCTTTGCGGAAACTGGGAGAGTGTGGAGGGCAAGCCCGACGTGCTTATCTACAAGGAGGGCGAAGCCTATAAGGTGACGGTATTCAAGCGGAGCGGCATCCGCCGCAAGCTGAAGCCGGAAACCTATCTCTTGCAGGAGGAGAACGGCAATCTGTTCATGAACACCGGATTCCGCATCGACGTGTCCTACAACGAGGCGACGGACATCCTGACCTTCTCGCCGAACGGGGACTACGTGCGTGTGAACCCGAAACCGGACCATCCGATAGGCGAGCAATAAATAATGAAATCCACTAAAATCCAAAGTAACATGAGAACAAGAATAACACTTATTATCTGCCTGTGCCTGTTTGCAGTCGGCAGGGCAAGCGCACAGTGGGCGGTGATAGACCCGTCCAACATCGCGCAGAGCATCGTGAACACCTCGAAGAACGTGGTACACACTTCCACGACCGCCCAGAATATGATAAAAAATTTTCAAGAGACCGTGAAGATTTACGAACAGGGCAAGAAGTATTACGACGGTGCGCCCGTATAGGCGATATAATAAATGTAGCTTTGGCAAGCTATTAGGTAAGTGTTCCAATATTTACCTATCATCACCAGCTTATCTGCCCACGAAAGGACGGCAGGGAGTATAGCACGCTGGAAAGCCATAAGTCAATTAGTTATCAAATTGCAACTGAATGGTGAGATGAAACAGATAGATACGAGGATAAAATCCAAACTGATTGAATGATAGTCCAAGTGAACCCAGTATGTTTTATAGTGAAAGATAACTTAACTCGCTATACCGTAATACCTCTGTTGCGAGCGTCGTGTAGTAGAGGCAGGAACAAATTACGGCACAACCGCAGTAAGCGGTAACGGGCGGAAGTCATATCCGACAATCTATCATAGCCATGTTATTATATCGTAAACGGGGATTGCCTAAATCGGAACGCCGCAAGGCTATTAGGTACAGACCTATGAAAATCCGACAAGGCAACGGAGCTTCCGTAGTAGTCTGAGCAGGGGAAAGCCCTGTACATGGCGAAGGGAAGCAGCTAATAATTTTAATGCAAATAACGGAAAATGTGAGAGACATTATGAGAAGTCCAGAGTATGTATTAAACAGTCTAACGGAACACAGTGAAAATTTGAATTACAAGTTTGAACGCTTGTACCGTATCTTTTTCAATGAGGAAATGTATTACGTTGCCTACCAACGCATATATGCGAAACCGGGCAATATGACAGCAGGTGCAGATGGGAAAACCATTGACCAAATGAGCCTGAACCGAATTGAACAACTGATAACATCGTTGAAAGATGAGAGTTATCAGCCCCAACCCTCAAAACGGATGTATATCCCAAAGAAAAATGGGAAAATGCGTCCATTAGGTGTACCAGCTTTTAATGATAAATTATTGCAGGAAGTGGTCAGAATGATATTGGAAGCCATCTATGAAAGACAGTTTGAAAAAACGTCACATGGCTTCCGACCTCTAAGAAGCTGCCACACTGCCTTGTCTGATATTCAGAAGACATTTTCGGGCGTGAAATGGTTCGTAGAAGGTGATATTAAGGGATTTTTCGACAATATCAATCATGAGATACTGATAGGTATTCTGAAAGAACGTATCGCTGACGAAAGATTTATTCGCTTGATTAGAAAATTTCTGAATGCAGGATATATCGAAGACTGGAACTTTCATAACTCCTACAGCGGAACACCGCAAGGCGGAATTGTCAGCCCTATCTTGGCAAACATATACCTTGATAAGTTGGATAAATTCATGAAGGAATACACTGGAAAATTTGATAAGGGGAAAGAACGGAAAAGAACTAAACAGGTAGTATCACTTGAAGGCAAACGACACCGTATTCTGAAAAAGTTGAAAGTGGTAAAAGACAAAAGTGAAAGGTCAGAATTGATAAGACAATATAAGGCTTATCAAAAAGAAGGTTTGCAGTATTCTGATGGTGACGAAATGGATATGAACTACAGAAAACTCAAATATGTGAGATATGCGGATGATTTTCTAATTGGAATTATTGGCAGTAAACAAGATGCTATCATCATCAAAGAGGACATAAAGAACTTCCTCTATGAAAAGTTAGCTCTTACACTGTCTGATGAGAAAACACTTATCACCCATGCTGAAAACGCTGCAAAATTTCTCGGATATGAGATTTTTGTAAGGAAATCCAATGACACCAAAAGAAGCAAATACGGAGTACTAAGACGTGTCTTCAATAAGAGGATACAATTGGCACTTGGAAAGGATACGTTTAAGAAAAAGTTGCTCGAATATCGTGTTTTAGAAATAAAGATACACAACGGCAAGGAGTATTGGAAAGCAAAATCCCGTCCCAAACTTTCAAACAACAATGACTTTGAGATACTTGACAGGTACAACAAGGAAATAAAGGGCATTTACAATTACTATTGTTTGGCTAATAATTGTAGTAGTCTGTCAAAACTTGGGTATATCATGAAATATAGTATGTACAAAACATTTGCGCAGAAATATCGGACAACGATGTCGCAAATCCGAAAAAAGTACACCAAGAATGGACTTTTTTCAGTTAGATACTATTTAAAGAACGGTACTGCCAAAGACTTGACCTTTTATCATGGTGGGTTCAAAAAGAAAAATCCAATGAACATTAAGGATTTAGACAACTTGCCCAAATTCACATATCATCCTACAAACACAAGTCTTATAGATAGGCTGAAAGCGGAAAAATGTGAATTATGTGGAGCAGTCGATAAGTTAGTGATGCACCATGTGAGAAAATTAAAAAATCTTCAAGGGAAAACTACCTGCGAAAAACAAATGATGGCTCGCAAACGAAAGACTATTGCCATATGTGGTAAGTGTTACAAAAAACTCAGTAACAATGAATAGATTGATATTATTAGTAGAAAGCCGGATACGCGGAGACGTGTACGTCCGGTTTGGGGGCGAGCTTCCGAAAACCCACCGTAGTAATACGGCAGGGCGTTGGATGCTTAGCCTACCACTCAAATCCGTGAACAATCTGGTAAAGGACGCCCGGAAGGTGCAGCAGACCATTCTGATGGTGGGTGACATCACCGACACCTATGTGACCAGTTTCCAGAAGATGATGCGTGACGACAACTTCACGGTGGAGGAACTGGGAGCCATCGCCTTTGGCTACACCAAGTTATTGGAGGAATCCAACGATGTGCTGACGGAACTGAAGAATGTGGTGAATATCACCACGCTCTCCATGACGGACAAGGAGCGCATGGACGTGGTGGAACGCTGCTACTCCAAAATGAAGCGTTACCGCAACCTCGTGAGCTACTACACCAACAAGAACATTAGCGTGAGTTACCTGCGTGCGAAGAAGAAAAACGACCTTGACCGCATCATGGGGCTGTACGGGAACATGAACGAAAGATATTGGTAGCCTATGAATTTCGACAACCTTCACCAAATTCTGCGCTCGCTCTACGAACAGATGATGCCGCTATGCGGGGACATGGCGGGCGTGGCGAAAGGCATCGCCGGGCTGGGCGCACTCTTTTATGTGGCCTACCGGGTATGGCAGTCGCTGGCGAGAGCCGAACCGATAGACGTGTTCCCTATGCTCCGCCCGTTCGCTATCGGTCTGTGCATCATGTTCTTTCCGACGGTGGTACTGGGTACGATAAACAGCATCATGTCGCCCGTCGTGCAGGGTACGGCAAAGATGCTGGAGGCGGAAACGCTGGACATGAACCGATACCGTGAGCAGAAGGACAAACTGGAGTACGAAGCGATGATGCGCAATCCCGAAACCGCCTACCTCGTGTCAAATGAGGAGTTTGACAAACAACTGGAAGAACTGGGCTGGTCGCCCGGCGACATGGTGACGATGGCGGGGATGTACATCGAGCGCGGGATGTACAACATGAAGAAGGGCATCCGCGACTTCTTCCGCGAGATACTGGAACTGATGTTCCAAGCCGCCGCCCTCGTGATAGACACCATCCGCACGTTCTTCCTCGTGGTGCTGGCGATACTCGGTCCGATAGCCTTCGCCATATCGGTGTGGGACGGCTTCCAAAGCACGCTTACACAGTGGATATGCCGCTACATACAGGTCTATCTGTGGCTGCCCGTGTCGGATATGTTCAGCACCATACTGGCGAAGATACAAGTGCTGATGCTGCAAAGCGACATCGAACGGATGCAGGCTGACCCGAACTTCTCGCTGGATTCGAGCGACGGGGTGTACATCGTCTTCATGATAATCGGCATCATTGGTTACTTCACCATCCCCACGGTAGCAGGCTGGATTATCCAAGCCGGAGGCATGGGAAGCTACGGTCGCAACGTGAACCAGACGGCAGGACGAGCCGGAAGTATGGCGGGCAGCGTGGCGGGCGCAGCCGCAGGAAACGTGGTCGGACGTGTCGGGAAGCTGCTGAAATAATCAACTGACAATTAAAAACGAATAAACAACAATGGAATTTAAGTCACTTAAAAACATCGAATCATCGTTCAGGCAGATACGCCTGTTCGGTATCGTCTTCCTCTCGTTGTGTGCCGTAATAACGGTATGGAGCGTGTGGAGTTCCTACCGCTTCGCGGAGCGGCAACGGGAAAAGATTTACGTGCTGGACAACGGCAAGTCGCTGATGCTGGCTCTCTCGCAAGACTTGTCGCAGAACCGTCCGGCAGAAGCGAGGGAACACGTGCGCCGTTTCCACGAGCTGTTCTTCACGCTCTCACCCGAAAAGAGCGCGATAGAGCATAACGTGAAACGCGCCCTGCTATTAGCGGACAAAAGCGTGTACAACTACTATTCGGACTTTGCCGAGAAGGGGTACTACAACCGCATCATCGCCGGGAACATCAATCAGGTGTTGAAGGTGGACAGCGTGGTGTGCGATTTCAACGGCTATCCCTACCGTGCCGTGACCTACGCCACGCAGAAGATCATCCGGCAGAGCAACGTCACCGAGCGCAGCCTCGTGACTACGTGCCGCCTCTTGAACTCGTCCCGTTCGGACGACAATCCCAACGGTTTCACCATCGAGGGATTCACCATCATCGAGAACAAGGATTTACAAACCATCAAAAGGTAAACGGACATGAAGAAAATCAAAAAATCATTTTGGCGTGCGTACTGGAAGCTCCACGACAAAAAGAAAATGCTGGTGGCAAGGCTCAAAGGCTATCTGGACGGTTTGCCCCCGAAGACACGCAGGCGCATCGTGCTGGCGATGCTCGCCGCCTTTGCGGTGCTTGCCCTCTACACCTTCGGCAAAGCCGTCTATGAAATCGGCAGGAATGACGGCAGCCGGATGGTAACAGACCATGCCGGACAGGTGGAACTGTCCATAAAGCCGGACAACAATCATAATGTAATACCTTATTTATATGGAACAGACGAAGAATGAACCTAAAAACGAGAACAAGGCGGCTCCCGACAACGGGAAACCGAAGAAGGAGCGCAAGCCGCTGACCGAAGCCCAAAGGCTGAAACGTCAGAAAATGATAGTGCTGCCCGCTATAGTGCTGGTATTCATCGGTGCTATGTGGCTGATATTCGCCCCGTCTTCCGACAAGGAGCAGCAACCGGGAACGGGTGGTTACAACATCGAAATGCCCGACGCTGACAAGGCGAACCGCCAGATCATCGGCGACAAGGCGAAAGCCTACGAACAGGGAGCAATGGAGGAACGGCAGGAGAACCGCAGCCGCGCCATGCAGGAACTGGGCGATATGTTCGACCGCGAGGTGGCGGAAACGGACGGCGGCAGGGACTTCGACCTTGCTAATCCCGGAAATGCGGAAGATGCAACAGCAAAATCATCCGCTCCGAAAACCATCCAATCCTCCGCAGCTGCCTACCGCGACCTCAATACCACGCTCGGCAACTTCTATGAGCAGCCGAAGAACGACAACGCGGAAATGGACGAACTGTTAGAGCGTATCGCCTCGCTGGAATCGGAACTGGAAACCGAGAAAGGCAAGGCATCCGCTATGGATGACCAAGTGGCACTCATGGAGAAGTCCTATGAACTGGCGGCGAAGTACATGGGCGGGCAGAACGGCACACAGCCACCTGTCGGACAGGCGGCAGAGCCTTACCCCGTGCAGAAAGCCGGAAAGAACACGGCTGCACCTGTCAGGCAGGTAACGCATCAGGTGGTATCTTCGCTCTCACAGCCGATGAGCAACGCTGAGTTTGTCGCCTCCTTCTCGCAGGAGCGCAACCGCAGTTTCAATACGGCGGTGGGTGTCACGACTGTATCGGACAGGAACACCATATCGGCGTGTGTCTATGGGGCGCAGAGTGTGACTGACGGGCAGGCGGTAAGATTACGGCTGCTGGAGCCGATGGCAGTGGCGGACAAAATCATACCCCGCAATGCAGTGGTGGTAGGCACGGCAAAGATTCAGGGCGAACGACTCGATATTGAAATTACTTCGCTGGAGTACGCAGGTACGATTATCCCGGTAGAACTGGCGGTGTATGACACGGACGGACAGCCCGGCATCTTCATTCCAAACTCGATGGAGATGAACGCCGTCAGGGAGGTTGCCGCCAACATGGGCGGCTCGCTGGGCAGCAGCATTAATATCTCCACCAACGCAGGGGCGCAGCTCGCCTCCGACTTGGGCAAGGGGCTGATACAAGGCACGAGCCAGTATATCGCCAAGAAGATGCGTACCGTCAAGGTGCATCTGAAATCCGGATACAAGGTCATGCTATATCAGGACAGAGATTGAAAACAATAACAATCAACGACTAAAAAAACAACAACCAAATTTTTATTTACCACTAAAATCCAAAGTAGAATGAAAAAAGTAATCATCATGTTTGCCCTCGCTATGGGCATCATAACTGCCAACGCGCAGGAGAACGTAACCGTTGGAGAGAACAACGGAAGTGAACCGACGAACGAAGCGAGAGCAGAGACAAGCTCGCTTGACTATGCCTCGCAAGGAGGAGGAAGGCAAAGCCAACAACCGACCTTGACAAAGGAGGTCTATCCGCAGAAGGAGGCGGACGGCGATCTGTATCACGGGCTGACAAAGAAGCTGACCTTCGACCGCATGGTTCCCCCGCACGGATTGGAAGTGACCTACGACAAGACCGTCCACGTCATTTTCCCCTCGGAGGTGCGCTACGTCGATTTAGGCTCGCCCGACCTGATTGCGGGTAAAGCCGACGGAGCGGAGAACGTCATCCGCGTGAAAGCTACCGTGCGTAACTTCCCGAACGAAACCAATATGTCGGTAATCACGGAGGACGGGAGTTTCTATACTTTTAACGTGAAGTACGCCTCCGAACCGCTGCTTCTCAACGTGGAGATGTGCGACTTCATCCATGACGGCGAGAAGGTGAACCGCCCGAACAACGCGCAGGAAATCTACCTGAAGGAACTGGGCAGCGAAAGCCCGATGCTGGTGCGCCTTATCATGAAGTCCATCCACAAGCAGAACAAGCGTGAGGTGAAGCACATCGGCTGCAAGCGATTCGGCATCCAGTACCTGCTGAAAGGTATCTACACGCATAATGGGTTACTCTATTTCCACACGGAGATAAAGAACCAGAGCAACGTGCCTTTCGATGTGGACTACATCACATGGAAAATCGTGGACAAGAAGGTGGCGAAGCGTACCGCCGTGCAGGAGCAGATTATCCTGCCGCTCCGTGCGCAGAATTACGCCACACTCGTGCCGGGCAAGAAGAGCGAGCGCACGGTATTCACGATGGCGAAGTTCACCATTCCCGACGACAAATGCCTCGTGGTGGAACTCAACGAGAAGAACGGGGGGCGTCACCAGTCTTTCGTGATTGAAAACGAGGACTTGGTACGTGCCAATACCATCAACGAACTTCAAGTGCGCTGACCATGAGAAAGTACATCGCAATAATCATCGTGTCGCTTGCCCTGTTCACGGGGCAGGCGCACGCCCAGCGATGCCTGCCGAAGATGCAGGGCATCGAATTGAGAGCTAACCTTGTGGACGGTATGCGTTTAAGTGGCAACAATGGCGGTTACAGTTTCGGGGCGGCTCTCTCCACCTACACGAAGAACGG
>NZ_JACOOD010000053.1:0-24510 GCF_014287405.1 Bacteroides sp. NSJ-48
TAATTGGAATATAGCAACTTGTTGCCAAATGCATGAGGAAAAAGCAGCATAGCCAAAAGAAAATATAGCAGAACTTAAAATATAAATGAGGTTGTGCCAACGTTTTGACACAACCTCTTTTTTATGTACGTTGTACGATTCGTATATGATTCGTTATTTCTCCAGTAAGTCTTTTAGGAAAGCATCCAACTCCTCATCCAATCCCTTCAGCAGCTCTTCGTTTACCAGCAGGGTGTCATCGTCCAGCAACAAGAGTTCGGCTATGGTTTCCTTGTCGTCATCTACCAATACGAAAGAGAAAGGCTTCATGATGGTCAGCTTGTCAAAAGCACCCCGGTTCTTGAGGTTGCAGAGCAGATTGCTCAGGATGCGTTCCATGTTTTCGTAGAAATCATCGCCTTCGTATGTCATCCATTCTTCTATGGTGGTACTGGCGAGTTCTTTGTCATCATCATCGAATATGGAAAATTCGCCCGAACTTTGGTTGGCTTGCAGATGGATATCCGTAACGACTGTCTGCTCACAACCGCAAGCGTACTTGCCGATTGCCTGTTTGATAGTTTCTTCGAGAAGAGATAATGCCGGTTGACTGAGTTTCATAATTGCTTTTCTTTACTTAATGGATGTTCAAAGGTATAAAAAAAACAATTACATTTACAGTATTTGACTAAAAATCATTATTAAATCGCTGCATTTGCATATTTAGGCGCGATAAGCCTTCTTTCCGTTCCTTTAATTCGGTGGCGTAAAGTGTTGTAAGGACGTAGTAGGGGATATCCGCTTTGCCAAGGTGAGTCAAACCTTTTTTATCCACGCCGTCTACGATACGTGCTTCGGCTTGCGCTTTCAACGCCCAGTCGAGAGCGGCGGCAATACTGTCCTGCATTTCATAGCCGACAGCAAGGTTATAGGCTGCCTGCATCTTTTTCTTTCCTTTTTGGGTGGCGTAGGTTTGCTTCCATAGCCCGATGGCTGTGTTCCATTGCTTGTCCCGAGCATATACGGCGGCATCGCGCATGTTTACGGAACCGCCGCAGAACAGATAGCGGTTGGCGGTTTTCCAATACGGCAGCAGTTTTTTTACCGGTATGGTTCCGGCAAAATCAGAAGCTTGTTTTATCAGTTCTTCTTCACTGATGAGGTTGCCTTGTACAAAGGGACCGTTTCCGGTTTCTTCCCAGAAAATGCTGTCGTTAGCGTTGATTGTAGCCATAGGGGTACTGCGGTTGGGCAGGTAAATCCTGACAGTAGGATATATCCGGGCATCTACCGTGCCGTAATAAATGCCCCAGTCGCGCATGTACTTTATTTTGCGGACAGAGCGTATCTGTACGTTTTCCAATGCGATGAGGAAATCTACGTCCAAGTCATGCACCAACCGGTTTGTTTCTTCTTGTGACAGCGCTCCTTCGCGAGGAGTGACATCGTGGGCACGTAAGGCCGAATCGCAGATAACCACTTCGTTGAAGTAGTTCTCGTGGGCAAGGGCTTCGGCAAGGGATTCCGTGGCAATAGCGGCATTGCCGTTGTAATAATCTGTTTTGCTGGCTATCTCAAAATCGTCTTTTTTCTTCTCTTTGGCAAGAATAGGCTTGTTGTCCGGAACTTCAGGCATGTTATTGACAATGGCTACCCGTTTCAAACTCGGTGGGAAACTTACATCCGCCGGTAACATATAATCTATGGCAAGCGGTTCGACGGTTTGGCAACCCGCCAAAAACATCAAACAGGACAGTAACAGGTAATAAGAGTATTTAGTCATAGTCTTTTATTCTTAGTTCTGAAAAACAAAAGTAATCTTTTACTTGAATAAATAAAAGCCTCGAACAGTTTTTAACCGTTCGAGGCTCTTATTATAGTGATTATCGATTAGTGGTTAGTGATTAAGATTGGTACTCAATGAACCCTTAATCACTAACTCCTAATTGCTATTTTATGCATTCTTTCCGTGACAGTTCTTGTACTTCTTACCGCTTCCGCAAGGACAAGGGTCGTTACGTCCCACCGTCTTTTCTACGCGGATAGGTTCGCGTTTCTGCTGTTCGCGCGTATCCTGCTGGGCGGCGGCTTGCTGGTTCGGGTCGGTCAGGTCTTGCTTTTGCTCGCGATACTTGCTTAAATCCTGACGTTGTTCGGGAGCTGCCTGACGAACTTCCTGCGGTTCCTGTACCGGGATTTGTCCGCGCATCAGGATGGAAACTGTCTGATTGTTTATCTTGTCTACCATTGTGTCGAACAGGTTTACAGACTCCAGCTTGTAAATCAACAACGGGTCTTTCTGTTCGTAGCTGGCATTCTGTACGGAGTGTTTCAAGTCATCCAGTTCGCGCAGGTTCTCTTTCCATGCTTCATCGATGACATGCAGCAGGATAGACTTCTCAAACGCTTTCACTACTTCCTTGCATTCGCTTTCATAAGCGGCTTTCAGGTTGCAGGAGATGTTATACATGCGCTTGCCGTCTGTAATGGGAATCAGGATGTTTTCGTACATGTGTCCTTGATTCTCATATACCTGCTTGATAACCGGATAAGCGATTTGTGCCATACGTTCGGTTTTGCGTTTGAAAAGTTCCATGGCAGCATCGAAAGCCTTATCGGCAAGTTTCTCCTTTTTCTCGTTGCGGAACTCCTCTTCCGTGAACGGAGTTTCCATGGCAAGTGTCTGAAGAAGATCCATCTTGCAGTCCTCATAGGTAGGAGCTTCGATCGCATTGACACAACGGTCCCAAATCATGTTCACAATATCCATACCGATACGTTCGCCCATCAAAGCGTGGCGGCGTTTGGTGTAGACTACGGTACGCTGTTTGTTCATCACATCGTCGTATTCCAGCAGGCGTTTACGGATACCGAAGTTGTTTTCTTCCACTTTCTTCTGTGCACGTTCGATAGACTTGGAAATCATGCTGTGCTCAATCATTTCGCCTTCCTTGAAACCGAGCTTGTCCATAACGCCGGCAATACGGTCGGAAGAGAACAGACGCATCAGGTCGTCTTCCAAAGACACGAAGAATACGGATGAACCGGGGTCACCCTGACGTCCGGCACGACCACGCAACTGGCGGTCTACACGGCGCGATTCGTGACGCTCCGTACCGATAATGGCAAGACCGCCCGCAGCTTTTACTTCCGGGCTCAGCTTGATGTCCGTACCACGACCCGCCATGTTAGTGGCAATGGTTACGGCGCAACTCAAACCGGCTTTGGCTACGATATCGGCTTCCTTCTGGTGCAGCTTCGCATTCAGTACGCTGTGCTCGATATGGCGCATAGTCAGCATCTTGCTCAGCATTTCGGAGATTTCAACGGAAGTAGTACCCACCAGGACAGGACGTCCGGCTGCCACCATTTTCTCAATCTCTTCGATAACGGCTTTATATTTTTCGCGTTTGGTCTTGTAAACGCGGTCGTTCATATCGTTGCGGGCAATGGGGCGGTTGGTCGGGATAACGACTACATCCAGTTTGTAGATGTCCCAAAGTTCGCCTGCTTCCGTTTCGGCAGTACCGGTCATACCGGACAGCTTGTGATACATACGGAAGTAATTTTGCAGCGTAATCGTTGCAAAGGTCTGTGTGGCGGCTTCCACTTTTACACCTTCTTTGGCTTCGATGGCCTGATGCAAGCCGTCGGAGTAGCGGCGGCCTTCCATGATACGTCCGGTCTGTTCGTCCACAATCTTCACCTGACCGTCGATAACCACGTATTCGTCGTCTTTCTCGAACATGGTATAAGCTTTCAACAGTTGGTTGATGGTATGTACACGCTCACTCTTGATGGCGAAGTTGGTCATAAGGGCGTCTTTCTTGGCAAGGCGTTCCTCATCCGTCAGGTCTTTTTCATTTTCCAGTTCGGAGAGCTGGGCGGTGATGTCGGGAAGTACGAAGAACGTAGGGTCGGCGGAGTTACCGCTAATTAAGTCTACACCCTTGTCGGTGAGGTCTACGCTGTTCAGCTTTTCATCGATTACGAAATACAGCGGGTCGGTAACCTCGTGCATACGCTTGTTGTTCTGCTCCATGTAGATTTCCTCGGTTTTGAGCATACCGGCTTTGATACCCTGCTCACTGAGGAACTTAATCAATGCCTTGTTCTTCGGCAAGCACTTGTGGCTGCGGTACAGGGCAAGGAATCCTTCTTCCTGTTCTTTTTTGTCGTTTGAAGCTATCAGGCGCTTGGCGTCGGCAAGGTATTGCGTGGCAAGTTTCTTCTGTGCTTCTACCAGGCGTTCTACCTGCGGACGGAGTTGCTCGAAGAGCTGGTCGTCGCCTTTGGGTACCGGACCGGAGATAATCAGCGGAGTACGGGCGTCGTCAATCAATACGGAGTCCACCTCATCGACGATGGCGTAATTGTGCTGGCGTTGCACCAGGTCTTTCGGGCTGATAGCCATGTTGTCGCGCAGATAGTCGAAACCGAATTCGTTGTTCGTACCGAAGGTGATATCTGCGAGATAAGCCTGGCGGCGTGCGTCGGAGTTGGGCTGGTGCTTGTCGATGCAATCCACGCTCAAACCGTGGAACATATAAAGAGGACCCATCCATTCGGAGTCACGCTTTGCCAGATAGTCGTTCACGGTTACCACGTGTACGCCGTTTCCGGTCAGTGCATTGAGGAATACGGGCAGGGTAGCCACCAAAGTCTTACCTTCACCGGTTGCCATTTCCGCAATCTTGCCTTTGTGCAGTACCACACCGCCGAACAACTGTACGTCGTAGTGTACCATGTTCCATACCGTATCATTGCCACCGGCTACCCAGTGGTTCTGGTAGATGGCCTTATCGCCTTCAATACGTACGAAATCTTTGGTTGCGGCCAGATGGCGGTCGAACTCCGTAGCGGTTACCGTGATTTCTTCATTTTCGGAGAAACGCTTGGCGGTTTCCTTTACGATGGAAAAAGCGGCGGGCAGCACCTCGTCCAATGCTTTTTCGTAAATATCCAATATCTCTTTTTCCAGTTTGTCTATTTGAGCAAAGAGTTCTTCGCGTTCTTCCAGTTCCGTGTTTTCAACGCTTGCTTTCAGTTCTTCCACTTTGGAGCGTTGTTCCGCTGCCGAGTTACGGATGTATGCCTTCAGTTCTTCGGTTTTGGCACGCAGGGCATCATTGTCCAATGCGGCTATTTCCGGATAAGCGGCTTTTACTTTGTCTACCCACGGCTTTATTTCCTTCATGTCACGGGTAGCCTTATTTCCGAAAATCGAGCTTAAAAATTCATTAAATCCCATTATGTATTTGTTTTTATTATTATTTACTAAAGTTTATATGGCGTGCAAAGTTACTGATTTTGCAATAGATAATGTAAAGTTGCACTGATTATTTTAAGGACTTGCCACGGAGAATGCGGAGTTTGTTCCTTAATTGAGCGGTGCGGCTGTGCACGCATTGGGGGCGCGGATGCGCATCGCACTCGATAGGGTGGGAGCAACGCGGTCTATGGCAACCGGCATGCGGATAATTTCCGGCTTTATTCCTTTGCCAAGAAGAATGAGGGGAGTGGCTATGGTGGCAGCGCGTACTACGCGGTTGTCATTGCTGTTTTCCTGCATAACGGTCCAGCCCGGCAAGACTTCGATAATCAAGTCGCCGGAGCGGTGGCGGTGGAACCCGTTGCGTATGTGCTCCATCTGTGGAGCCCAGGAACCCAGCAGTAATTGGTAGGCGGAATATACTTTGTTAACTCCGCTGAACTGCACCAGAAATTCTGCCGACTTTTGTTGTATTTCGGCAAGATTCAACTGCTTCTCCTCTATTAATTTATGATTGAGATATATCTGTTGATTATAAAAGCCTTCTACATATTGTCCTTCACCGTAAGTAGCCATCAGATACATGTTCAGCAAAGTGGCGCAACGGTTCAGATGGAATTCTCCTCCGGGAATACGGTAGATGCCTATGTCTGCTCCGTCCGGGTCGGCATATCCTGTGGACGCGATGCATAACAGTACGTTTTGCAGGCCTACTTTGCTTTCCAGCATATCCAGCAAGCGGGCGATGCTTTGGTCTAAGCGGGCGTAGGTGTCTTGCATTTCCATGGCACACTCTTGCGTGCTGCGGTGATTGTAGTTGCCTGCATAATAAGTGATTGCAAGCAAATCAGTGATGTCGTCCTTGCCGATATTGCTTTTATCCAGCAAATCCTCTGTCACACGGTTCACTTCATCGTTGATGAGCGGGCTGGTTATCAACCGGCGGTACTTGTTGTCCTTTTCTGTTTCAAATCTATACTTGAAAGGGATGGTGCGCCATTCGGGCAGGAATGTATAGCTTGTGATGGGGTGAAGAGGATTCCACTCCATCTCCTTGATGCGGAAGTCGGGTGATTGCCCGTCGTTGTATTGGCTCAGCCACCAGGGATACTCGCCGTAATAGGTTGTGCCGCACCATTTGCCGGTTTGGTGATTCAGCCAGAATGCGCCGTTACCGCTATGTCCGGCCGAAAGGACGGCAGCATCGCGAAAGGGGGCAATGGCATATACCAGTGCGGCGTTTTTAGTGGCTATTTTAAGTTCGTCGGCAAAAGTGGAAGTCAACAGTTGGGTAGGGGCGGTGTTCTGGTCGGTATAGTTACCCATGAAAGCGAAGTCGTCTACACAATTCTTCGGACGCAGGGTTTTGGGGTCAAACCAACGTTCGGCTATGATGCCGTTCATGGACGGTGTGGTACCCGTGTAGAGAGCGGCAATGGCAGAAGCGCGGTCGACGACATTGAAAGAATAGTCAGCCTGGCGGAATACTTTCCCTTCCCTTAACAGCCGTTTAAACCCCTTTTCTCCATACAATGACGAGAATGCTTCCATGTAGTCTGTACGCAGTTGGTCTATTGTCAACGTCACCACCAGTTTCGGAGAAGGTGGCAGTGGCTGGGCTTGCAGGCTGCCGAATGTCAGTGCGAGTATGGAAGTTATCAGTCCTTTCTTCATTATTTCTTATCGTATGTGAGAATTAGGTTGCTTGCAGAACGTATCAGCAAACAAAGTGCCAAAGGTAACACTGCTAACGGAAATCTTTGCGGTATTACGAGCCAAAGCAATATAAAAAGTGTTAAAACAATAAAGTTCGCCAGCATATAACGGCTTCTTTTCTCTTTTCGCACTCTGTTCAGCATACAAGGCAGGCAGAAAAGATGAAGCGGATGGAACACAAACAGCAGATAATTGGGACTGACGGCAGGATGTTGGGAGAACAAGGCAAGGAATGCCAATATACATCCCGCCGTTCCGGCAGCAAAGAACAGCGCGAAATCAATTCCCCAAAGCGTTTTCTTCCGGCGTATGCCGTAGATGGTGGCGGCTGCGGTCAGTATAAGAAGGAGCAGGGCGGTCTGCATAGGGGTGAAGCCATCGGAAGGCTGTTCCGCTTCTTCGTTGCCGGTTACTATTATTTTCTCTTCATTCAGTACCAAAGGGCGTGTTTCTCCTTCTTTGTTTACAATGCGGGCTTGGTTGAAGTACTCTTGTACATAGAAAGGTACAAACATCATCAGTCTGCGGTTGATGGTTCTGTCGGCTTGGCTGCCCATACATAAGTCCATGCCGAAACGCGACCAGGGATGCCCCTTGCTGTATTTGTGCAGCAGGTCTCGGAAAGAAATGCCGGAATCAGTGTCTGTCATGTCGCCTGCGTATTGCAGCGTACCGTCAATGGATTTTTCTATTAAATCGCGCGGACGTGTGGCACAGTTGTCGTAAAAGAAGTTATAACGATATATCCGGTTTTCGGGGCGGTAATTCTCTTCAAGTAACATAACCAACTTTCCTTTCTCTTGTACAGTGAGATTCAACTCTTGCTGCCAGACATCGCGTTCCAGGTAATAATATTCTGCGGCAAAGCGTTCATAATCGGTTACTCCCAATTGGTAGTCCGTTTCACCCAAGGCAAAACGAAGGATGAAGTTGGGAGCATTGAAGTTGAATATGCCGTAATTGAATACTGCGTCAATGCCGCGGGTATAGTTTTCGTACCGTATGGCCGTGTGTCCGAAAAGGGAATATATTTCTTCTCCCGAGGCACATGTCAACAGACTGATACGTATAGAGTCCGGAATAACTCTTTTTGATTCTTGTGCCTGCATAGTGACGACGGACAGGCTGAAGAAAAGAAAAATAAGTGAACGGAAAACCGATGGAGATAACTTCATTTGTCTTTTTTATTATCATTGATTTAATCAAGAGTGTATCTTGTAATTCGTTACAAAGATAGACTTTAAATCTTAAAACAGCAATTGTCATAGGAGAACCTTTTTTTTTTTATGCATGTGGAGCAAAGGAAAAAAGTGCTATCTTTGCGCCGCTTTAAATATATGCAGAATGAATCTTATTATCGATATAGGTAATACCGTTGCAAAGATAGCGGTGTTTAAAGATAAGGATATTGTAGAAATACTCTATGATTCTAATCAAACGCTTGAATGTCTGTCGGATATATGTGCGAAATATGCTGTCGAGAAGGCAATCGTGGCTACCGTTATCGATTTGAATGAACGGGTGTCGGCACAACTGAAAAGTTTACCCGTTTCATTGTTGTGGCTAAATGAAAAAACTTTGCTTCCGGTGGAGAATCTTTACGAAACGCCCGAAACCTTGGGATATGACCGGATGGCGGCTGTGGTGGGCGCATACGAACAGTTTCCCGGCAAGGATATTCTGGTTATAGATGCCGGGACTTGCATTACTTATGAATTTATAGATGCCGCCGGACGTTATCATGGCGGAAATATTTCGCCGGGCGTGCAGATGCGCTTTAGGGCGCTCCATGAGTTCACAGGAAGGCTTCCGCTGGTGCTTCGGGAGGGACGGCGCCTGCCGTTGGGCAGCGATACCGATACAGCAATGCGCGAAGGAGTGCTGAAAGGTATGGAATATGAAATTTCGGGTTACATAACGGCGATGAAACATAAATATCCTGAACTTTTGGTTTTTTTAACGGGCGGCGATGATTTTTCTTTTGATACAAACTTAAAAAGTATCATCTTTGCAGACAGATTTTTAGTATTGAAAGGATTAAATAGAATTTTAAACTATAATAATGATAGGATATAGACAAACACTCTTGGTGTTCTTGCTTATGATGTTGTCCGGAGCGGCAATCGCTCAAAATAATACGAATTCTCCCTATACACGATACGGATACGGACAATTGGCGGACCAGGGTTCAGGTAATAGCAAAGCCATGGGTGGTATTGCATACGGATTACGGGATAAATATCAGGTGAATTTCGCTAATCCGGCATCCTATACGGCGATCGATTCGCTTACTTTTATTTTTGACGGCGGTATTTCCCTGCAAAATACGAACTTCAGTAACGGTACGATAAAGCAAAATGCCAAAAACTCCAGTTTTGACTATATTACAATGCAATTTCGTTTGGGTAAATGGGCTGCTATGAGTCTGGGATTGTTGCCTTACTCGAATGTAGGGTATAGCATGGCGGAATACAAGGAAGATACGGATTATCCTTCCCAATCCAGCGCGTTGCAATATTATGGAGACGGCGGATTACATCAGCTATATTTGGGAGCAGGGTTTAAAGTCTTAAAAAATCTTTCTGTCGGTGCTAACATCTCATATTTTTGGGGAGATATAACGCACACAAGAGCCATAACATTTCCGGGAAATTCGTCTACTTTGCCGCTGACTACGATAACAGGTACATCTATACAAAGCTATAAGTTGGATATCGGAGCACAGTATACGCAGGTATTCGGAAAGAAACATGAAGCTACATTAGGTGTAGTATTTTCGCCGGGACATGATTTGAACAACGACTCATATGTAGAGGATAGATTGGGAAATGAGAAAACGGGAACTACTGTGAATAACAGAGATACGGTTGCCGCTTTCGGTAGTCCGATGAGTTTGGGTGTTGGTTTCAGCTATGTGTATGACAAGCGTTTGACGGTAGGGGCTGACTTTACTTTTCAAAAATGGAGTTCAGTTACTTATATGAATGAGAAAAATGCTTTCTGTAACCGTACCAAGATTGCTGTAGGCGCTGAATTTCTTCCAAACCCTATGGGAAGGAGCTACTTGGCACATGTAAAATATCGTTTGGGAGCTTACTATTCCCAACCTTATTATAAAATAAACGGTATGCGTGCCGCTGACGAATATGGGGTAACTGCCGGTTTCGGACTTCCCATTCCGCGTACGCGTTCTGTGTTAAGCCTTTCGGCCCAGTATGTAAGAACCGAAGGCAAGACAGCCGCATTCCTGAATGAAAATACGTTGCGTATCTGTGTTGGAGTAACTTTCAATGAACGCTGGTTCTTCAAGCGGAAAGTTGATTAATGCTGAATGGTGAAAATAGACAATATAACAACTAAAATTTAAATACAATGAAAATTAAAACGCTTGTCGCTGTTTTGCTCCTTTCGGGTGGAGTAACCAGTACTTTCGCACAAAGTGATTGTAATGCCAATAGTAGTATCTCGCATGAGGCAGTAAGAGCGAAAAACTTCAAGGATGCTTACGCGCCTTGTATGGCAGTTCTGAAAGATTGTCCGACACTGAGATATTACACTTATACCGATGCGCAAAAGATTCTTACAGGTTTGATGAGTCAGATTAAGGATCGTAATTCAGCAGAGTATAAGAAATTGTTTGATGAACTGATGGCTGTGCATGATCAGAAAATGAAGTATATTCCTGAATTTGCTTCAAAGATGAAGGGTGTACCGAGTGTTGCGTCTGCATTAGGCACAAAAGCTGTGGATTATCTGCAATATGCACCTGCTCCTGATTTGAATCAGGCTTATGCCTGGCTGAAAGAATCAGCAGAAACCGCTAAAGGTGAGTCTGATGGTGCTGTATTGCACTATTTTGTTGATGTGTCCATGCAGAAAGTAAAGGCAGATACTAATCATACAGATCAATTCTTCCAGGATTATATCAATGCTTCGCAATACGCCGATGATGCTATTGCTGCAGAGGATAATGCAAAGAAAAAAGCTGTTTTGCAAACAATCAAGGATAATTTGGTAGCTATGTTCGTTAACAGCGGTGTAGCTGATTGTGAATCATTGCAGAATATCTACGGTCCGAAAGTTGAAGAAAATAAGGCAGACTCTGCTTTCCTGAAGAAGACCATCACTATTCTGAAGATGATGAAGTGTAATGAATGCGAGGCATACTTCAAAGCTTCCGATTATTTGTATCGTGTTAATCCGACTGCTGATGCAGCTGTAGGTGTAGCATATATGTACTATAAAAAAGGTGATTATGACACTGCGGTGAAGTATTTCGATGAAGCATTGGGCATGGAAACCGATAATGCAAAGAAATCTGAAATGGCTTATGCTACCGCTGCAGCTTTGTGGCAGGCTAAGAAACTGTCTCAGGCAAGAACTTATGCCCAGAAAGCAATCAGCTTTAATGAAAACTATGGCGAACCCTATATTCTGCTGGCTCAAATGTACGGTTCAAATCCTAACTGGAGTGATGAGCCTGCATTGAACAGATGTACTTACTATGTAGTTATTGATAAACTTCAACGTGCTAAAGCCGTAGATCCGAGTGTTACAGATAAGGTTAATGAACTGATTGCAACCTATGCACGTCATACTCCGCAGGCAAAAGACCTCTTTATGTTGGGTTACAAAGCCGGTGACCGTATTACGATTGGTGGCTGGATCGGTGAGTCTACAACCATTAGATAAGAATATGTCGCTACAACCTAACGTTGTCGGACATAAAAATATGAGCATAACCATTGCCCTGAGGGTGATGGTTATGCTTCTTTTATTTTCTTCCTGTTCCGGACGTAAAAAAGAGATGGGAGCTGCCATTACCAAACGTGATTCGTTGCCGGTTATGGATACTAAAGGGGTAACAACGCTGATTTCCGATTCGGGTATTACCCGTTATCGGGTCAATACGGCGGAGTGGTTGATTTACGACCGTAAGAAACCACCTTATTGGGCGTTTGAAAAAGGTATATATCTGGAAAAATTCGATTCTTTGTTCCATACTGAAGCCAGTATCAAGGCCGATACAGCTTATTACTATAATAAGAAAGAATTGTGGAAGCTGATAGGAAATGTACACATACAGAACCTGAAAGGAGAAAAATTCGATACGGAGTTGCTGTATTGGGATCAGAATAAAAAGCGTGTCTATTCCGATCAGCGGGTGCGTATAGAACAACCCGACCAGATAATTTATGCCATTGGTTTTGAATCAAATGAGCAATTGACAAAATACCGTTTCTTCAAGACGGAAGGTATCTTTTATGTGGATGAGGACAGTGTCACCCCTTCTGATACGTTGAAAACAGACAGCATCAAATAATATGATGAGCACTATAATTTACTTATTGATAACCATGGCTTTCTCCGCTTTTTTTTCGGGGATGGAGATTGCTTTTGTTTCCGTGGACAAACTCCGTTTTGAGATGGAGCGGAAACCGGGTATTACGTCAAGCATCCTTTCTTGTTTCTTCCGCAATCCGAATAATTTTATTTCCACCATGCTGGTGGGAAATAATATCGCGCTGGTTATTTATGGTATCCTTATGGCACAGATTATCGAGGTGAATCTGCTGGCGGGTATGATTGATAATCATTTTGTAATGGTGCTGGTGCAGACTATCATATCCACTCTTGTTATTCTTGTAACGGGCGAGTTTCTTCCGAAGACGCTGTTCAAGATTAACCCGAATCTGGTATTGAGGGTATTTGCTACACCTTTGTTTGTCTGCTATGTTATTCTGTTTCCCATATCAAAGTTTGCTTCCGGGCTGTCTTATCTCTTTTTGCGCTTATTTGGCATGAGGATAAATAAGGAAGCGTCCGATAAGGCATTCGGCAAAGTCGATTTGGATTATTTCGTGCAGTCGGGTATAGAGAATGCTGCTAATGAGGAAGAGTTGGATGCGGAAGTGAAAATCTTTCAGAATGCGCTTGATTTCTCTAATATAAAAATACGCGATTGTATTGTTCCCCGTACGGAAGTAGTGGCAGTGGATGTGACGGCCTCGCTCGAAGACTTGAAGAACGTGTTTGTGGAGTCGGGTATCTCCAAAATTATTGTGTACGATGGGAATATAGATAACGTAATCGGCTATATTCATTCGTCTGAAATGTTCAGAAATCCGGCGGACTGGAGAAATAATGTCAAGGAAGTACCCATTGTGCCCGAAACGATGGCGGCACATAAATTGATGAAACTTTTTATGCAACAGAAAAAAACAATTGCTGTTGTGGTAGATGAATTTGGAGGTACATCCGGTATTGTTTCACTGGAAGATTTGGTTGAAGAAATATTCGGGGATATTGAGGACGAGCACGACAACACTTCCTACATCTGTAAACAAATTGGCGAACATGAATATGTGCTGTCCGCACGTCTTGAAATAGAGAAGGTAAATGAAACGTTCAATCTTGAACTGCCCGAATCGGATGAATATCTTACGATAGGCGGACTGATTCTGAACCGTTATCAAAGTTTCCCGAAACTGCATGAAGTGATAGCCGTTGACAAATATCAGTTTAAGATAATTAAGGTGACAGCCACTAAAATAGAATTGGTACGGTTGAAAGTCACGGAATAATTTCGTTTCAGCGTAAATTTTTAAAGAATAAATAGATGCGTATTAGCATTTTTTGTATCTTCGTGCGCTAAAAAGAACATTGAATAGAAAATAATAATAAACAAATAATTCATATTAACTAAAATGGCAACATTACAAAACATTCGGTCTAAAGGGCCCTTATTGGTGATTGTTATTGGTCTGGCGCTGTTTGCCTTCATCGCGGGAGACGCGTGGAAAGTACTTCAGCCGCACCAGTCACAAGATGTAGGAGAAGTGAACGGGGAAACAATTTCCGCTCAGGATTTTCAGGCATTGGTAGAGGAATATACGGAAGTAGTGAAATTCTCCAGCGGCTTGAACGCGTTGAGCGATGAACAAACCAATCAGATTAAGGATGAAGTCTGGAGAGCATACGTAAACAATAAACTGATTGAGAACGAAGCTGAAAAGTTGGGTTTGACTGTTTCTAAAGCGGAACTCCAGGCTATTATTGATGCCGGTGTACATCCGATGTTGCAGCAGACTCCGTTCCGTAACCCGCAGACCGGTGCTTTCGACAAAGATATGTTGAAGAAATTCTTGGTGGATTACTCTAAGATGAACAAGGCTCAGATGCCGGCTCAATATGCGGAGTATTACAATTCCATGTATAACTTTTGGAGTTTTGTGGAGAAGTCACTTATACAGGCTCGTTTGCAGGAGAAATATCAGGCTTTGATTACGAAGTCTCTGTTCTCTAATCCTGTTGAAGCGGAAGATGCTTTCAATGCACGTGTAGACCAGTCTGACTTATTGTTGGCAGCCGTTCCTTATTCCTCTATTGTAGATTCTACAATTGTTATTAAGGAATCCGAACTGAAAGATGCTTATAACAAGAAAAAAGAGCAATTCAGACAATATGTGGAAACCCGTAACATCAAGTATATTGATGTGCAGGTTACTGCAAGTCCGGAAGACAAAGCCGATATTCAGAAAGAAGTGGAGGAATATACTGCGCAGCTGGCTGAGAATCCTTCCGATTATTCAAACTTCATTCGCTCAACCGGTTCTACTCAGCAATATGTTGACTTATTCTATACAGACAAGGCGCTGCCTGCTGACGTTGTTGCCCGTTTGGATTCTGTAAAGGTAGGTGGTGTATATGGTCCTTACTATAATGCATCGGACAATACAATCAATTCTTTCAAGAAACTGGCTTCTGCTGCTATGCCTGACTCCATTCAATATCGTCAGATTCAAGTGGTTGCAGAAGATGCTGCCAAGACCAAGACTTTGGCTGACAGTATCTACACAGCCATTAAAGGCGGTGCAGACTTTGCTGAAATAGCCAAGAAGTACGGCCAGACAGGTGAGGCAACATGGATTTCTTCTGCCAACTATGAAGGTGCTCAAGTGGACGGTGATAATTTGAAGTATATCGCAGCCATCACTACTTTGGGTCAGAATGAGTTGGCTAACCTCGCTTTGGGACAGGCAAACGTTATCTTGCAAGTGATGAATAAAAAAGCTGTGAAAGATAAATATAAAGTAGCCGTTATCAAGCGTCCGGTTGAATTCAGCAAGGAAACTTATAGCAAGGCATACAATGACTTCAGTCAGTTCATTGCAGCCAACAATACTTTGGACAAATTGGTTGCCAATGCAGAAGATGCAGGGTACAGACTGCTGGATAGAACTGACTTGTACAGTTCGGAGCACGCTATCGGAGGTGTGAAAGGTACGAAAGAAGCTTTGAGATGGGCATTTGCAGCAAAAGCTGGTGAGGTTTCAGGTCTGTATGAATGTGGCGAAAGTGACCATATGATGGTGGTGGCTGTTACGAATATCATTCCTGAAGGTTACCGTCCGTTGTCTATGGTACAAGAACAGTTGAGAAGCGAAATTCTTCGTGATAAGAAAGCAGAGAAAATCATGGCTGATATGAAAGCTGCCGGTGCAACGACTTTTGACCAATATAAGAATATGGCAAATGCAGTGAGTGACTCCGTAAAGCATGTTACTTTCGCTGCTCCGGCCTATGTCCCGGCATTGCGTAGTAGCGAACCTTTGGTAGGGGCATATGCTTCAATTGCTGAATTAAACAAGTTGAGCGCACCTATCAAGGGTAATGGTGGTGTATTTGTTCTTCAACCTTATGCTAAGGAAAAACTGAATGAAACTTATAACCAGGAAACGGAAGAAGCTACATTGGAAGGTATGCATGCACGTGTAGCAAATCAGTTCATGAATGATTTATACTTGAATGCCAATGTGAAAGATAGCCGTTATCTGTATTTCTAATAATATAAAAGTAGAATAATTTTATATACTTGGGGAAGCCGTTCGATAAATGTCGAACGGCTTTTTCATTTGTGCAACTTTATTCCTACCTTTGCAAAGGATAATTTATCAGTAAATAAACTATCTTTTATCGTAAATATACAGTTAGAATGAAACAACCTCTTTTAGGCCTTACATTAACCGAGCTTCAGACGGTCGTAAAGAATCTGGGGCTGCCAGGATTTGCGGCCAAGCAGATTGCTGCGTGGCTATATGACAAGAAAGTAGCTTCCATAGACGAAATGACAAACTTGTCGTTAAGACATCGGGCTCTGTTGAAAGAGATATACGAAGTAGGATGTGAAGTACCGGTGGATGCCATGCGGTCGGTAGACGGTACCGTGAAGTATCTTTACCGTGCCGGAGAGGGACATTATGTTGAAGCCGTTTACATTCCGGATGAAGATAGGGCTACGTTGTGTGTATCTTCCCAGGTGGGATGTAAGATGAACTGTAAGTTCTGTATGACAGGTAAGCAGGGTTTCACCGCCAATCTGACCGCCAATCAGATTATTAATCAGATAAATTCTTTGCCCGAACGGGATAAACTGACCAATGTGGTGATGATGGGTATGGGAGAACCGTTGGATAACCTTGATGAGGTTTTGAAGGCGCTGGAAGTAATGACATCATCCTATGGATACGGTTGGAGTCCGAAGCGGATTACACTCTCTTCCGTCGGGCTTCGTAAGGGGTTGCAGCGTTTCATTGAAGAATCAGACTGTCATTTGGCAGTCAGCCTGCACTCGCCCGTGCCTTTGCAACGACGTGAACTGATGCCTGCCGAAAAGGCTTTTTCCATTACTGAGATTGTAGATTTGTTAAGAAACTATGATTTTAGTAAACAGCGCAGACTATCTTTCGAGTATATTGTTTTTAAAGGAGTGAATGATTCTTTGTTGTATGCCAAGGAGTTGTTGAAATTATTGCGGGGGCTGGACTGCCGTATCAATTTGATTCGTTTTCATGCTATTCCGGGAGTTAATCTGGAAGGTGCTGATATGGAGACAATGACAGCATTCCGTGATTATCTGACATCGCATGGACTGTTTACTACGATTCGTGCTTCGCGCGGTGAGGATATATTTGCCGCATGCGGTATGCTTTCGACTGCTAAACAGGAAGAGAATAAAGAAGAATTAATATAAATTATTAACTTTGACGCCAAGCTTATACGCCTTTTTCGTAGTTTTGTAATAACTAAAACATATAAATGTATGAAGAAACACCTGTTTTATTTGAGTATGGCCCTGATAACTGCATTGTTTTCAGCATGTGGTAATGGCAAGAAGGGTGTGTTTACTCCGACATCCAGTGGTCGGGCGTATGAAATTTTGGTAGTGATTGACCAAGGGTTGTGGGAGCGTCCTGCCGGTCGTGCTCTCTATGATGTACTTGATTCTGACGTACCTGGGCTTCCCCAGTCGGAACGTTCATTCCGTATTATGTATACTTCTCCGGCAAACTATGACTCTACATTGAAGTTGATCCGCAATATTATCATTGTTGAGGTGAACAAAGATCTGTATACACAGCCTAAGTTCAAATATGCGAAGAATGTATATGCTGCACCTCAATCTATCCTGACTATTCAGGCACCGGATGAAGCCTCTTTTGAGAAGTTTGTCGAGGAGAACAGGCAAGTAATTGTGGATTTCTTTACCCGTGCTGAAATGAACCGCCAGATTGCAGTGCTGGAAAACAAACACAGTGACTATGTTTCTACGAAAGTAAAGAGTATGTTCGATTGTGACGTATGGGTTCCGGGTGAACTGACGGCGACTAAGCAGGGAGAAAACTTCTTTTGGGCAGGTACGAATGCTGCTACAGGTGATCAAAATTTTGTTATCTATTCCTATCCTTATACCGACAAGGATACATTTACGAAAGAGTATTTCGTGCATAAGCGTGACTCTGTGATGAAGATTAATATTCCTGGTGCAAGGGAGGGTATGTATATGGAAACCGATTCATTGATGACAGACGTACGTCCTATCAATGTACAGGACGAATATGCATTGGAAGCTCGTGGCTTGTGGCGTGTGAAAGGCGATTTTATGGGGGGGCCGTATGTATCTCATGTCCGTTTGGATAAAGTTAATCAGCGCATTATCGTATCCGAGATATTTGTGTATTCACCCGATAAGATGAAACGTAATCTGGTACGTCAGATGGAAGCGTCACTGTATACGCTTAAATTGCCCGGAAGCAAACAGGAAGGAAATGAGATGCCTTTGGCAGTAACAAAAAAGATTCTACTAAAACAGAAAAATAAGGATGGAAGATAATAAAATAAGAGTCGGTATAACTCAGGGAGATATAAACGGAGTTGGGTATGAAGTGATTTTGAAAACATTTTCGGATCCGATGATGTTGGAGTTATGTACCCCGATTATTTACGGTTCACCCAAAGTAGCTGCTTATCACCGCAAGTCATTGGACTTGCCGACTAATTTCAGTATTGTGAACTCGGCATTGGAAGCTGTCCCTAATCGTCTGAGTGTCGTGAACTGTACGGACGATGAAGTAAAAGTTGAGTTTTCCAAACCTGATCCGGAGGCTGGTAAAGCTGCTCTTGGCGCTTTGGAGAAGGCAATTGAAGAATACAAAGCGGGGCTGATTGATGTTATTGTTACGGCTCCTATCAATAAGCACACTATTCAGTCGGAAGAATTCTCTTTTCCCGGACATACGGAGTATATCGAAGAGAAGTTGGGTGATGGCGGAAAAGCTTTGATGATTCTGATGAAAGATGATTTACGGGTGGCATTAGTGACAGGACACATTCCTGTACGGGAGATAGCATCGGCTATAACGAAAGAGTTGATACAGGAGAAGCTACTCGTTTTTAACCGTGCGTTGAAGCAGGACTTTGGTATCGGAGCACCGCGTATTGCCGTACTTTCCCTGAATCCACATGCCGGTGATGAAGGTTTATTGGGTACGGAAGAGCAGGAAGTAATCATCCCTGCCATTAAAGAATTGGCGGGGAAAGGCATATTGTGTTATGGTCCTTATCCGGCTGACGGCTTTATGGGTTCCGGTAACTTTACTCATTTTGACGGTATACTGGCAATGTATCACGATCAGGGACTTGCTCCTTTTAAATCTTTGGCTATGGATGAAGGTGTAAACTATACGGCCGGTCTTCCGGTAGTGCGTACTTCACCGGCGCATGGCACGGCTTATGATATTGCAGGAAAAGGGATCGCTTCCGAAGATTCTTTCCGGCAGGCTGTCTATGTGGCAATCGATGTGTTCCGTAACCGTATGCGCGAGCAGGAAGCACATGCCAATCCCCTGAGGAAACAATATTACGAAAGACGTGACGACAGCGATAAGCTGAAACTTGATAGTACAGAAGAGGATTTGTAGTATGACGAAAGCGGAAATACAACAAGTAAAACTGCGTTTTGGTATTATTGGCAATAACGAGGCATTAATGCGTGCTATTGATATCGCCATTCAGGTAGCTCCTACTGATTTGTCGGTGCTGATTACCGGAGAGAGTGGTGTGGGTAAGGAGAGTTTTCCGCAGATTATCCATCAATACAGCCGCAGAAAGCACGGACAATATATCGCTGTAAACTGCGGGGCTATCCCCGAAGGAACGATTGATTCGGAACTGTTCGGCCATGAAAAAGGCGCTTTTACCGGTGCTATCGGTGAACGTAAAGGGTATTTTGGCGAGGCTGACGGCGGTACCATTTTTCTTGATGAGGTGGGGGAGCTTCCTATGCCTACACAAGCTCGTTTGCTTCGGGTGCTCGAGACAGGTGAGTTTATTAAAGTCGGTTCGTCTAAAGTTGAAAAAACGAATGTACGTATTGTTGCTGCTACCAATGTGAATTTTACACAAGCAATTGCTGACGGGCGTTTCCGCGAAGATTTATACTACCGTCTTAATACGGTGCCTATTCCGGTTCCGGCTTTACGCGAACGTGGAGAGGATGTTGTGTTACTGTTCCGCAAGTTTGCATCAGACTTTGCCGAAAAGTATCGTATGCCTGCCATTCAGCTGACTGATGATGCCAAACAAGTGCTGCTGACATATCCATGGCCCGGTAATGTACGTCAGTTGAAGAATATAACGGAACAGATTTCCATTATTGAAACCAATCGTGAAATCAACGCTTCTATTTTGAAGAATTACCTGCCCGAACAGAGCAATGTGCAGCGCCTGCCCGCCTTGTTTGGGGTAAAGAATGAAAGTAAAAGTTTTGAAAGCGAGCGCGAAATACTGTATCAGGTGCTTTTTGACATGCGCCAGGATGTCACCGAGTTGAAAAAACTGGTACACGAAATTATGACCGAACGGGCAACTATGGGAAATCAGGGTGCGACACCTACTGCTTATTATGCATCTGCTCCAGCGGTAGTAGCTTCAGTACCTGCTGCCGGAGTGCCTACTATAATACACCCTTCCGTGAAATCAGCTCAGGAAGTAGATGAGGATATTCAAGACACGGAAGAGTATGTTGAAGAATCTCTCTCATTGGATGAAGTGGAAAAAGAAATGATACGCAAGGCACTTGAAAAGCATCATGGAAAGCGTAAAAGTGCGGCTAAAGATTTGAATATATCGGAGCGTACGCTATACAGAAAGATAAAAGAATATGGATTGGATTAAGAAAATAACGTTGATATCGGCGTTAGCAGGTTTGGTGTGCGTGGTAGTTTCCTGCCGCATCTCTATGGGACTTGCTCCGATAAGTTCTATTGATTACAGCAAAGTGAAGACTATTACGATTGCCGAATTTCCTAATCGTGCCGAGTACGTGTATGCTCCCATGACTACGGAGTTTAACCAGAAACTTAAGGATATGTTTATCCAGCAAACACGTTTGCAATTGGTGAATGCTAACGGTGATCTGGAAATAGACGGTGAGATAACGGGTTATAACCAATACAATGAAGCTGTAGCAGCTGATGGCTATTCTTCTAAAGTGAAGCTGACTATGACCGTAAACGTGCGTTATGTAAACAATACCAATCATGAGGAAGATTTTGAACAACAGTTTTCCGCTTTCCAGACTTATGATTCCTCCTTGCTGCTGACTGATGTGCAGGATGACCTGATAAGTAAAATGATAAAGGATATCACAGAACAAATATTTAATTCAACCGTAGCTAACTGGTAACCGAGGAATGACTTCTGCCTATTTGCAACAATGGATACAGCATCCTGAAATGTTGAATAAGGATACTTTGTACGAACTTCGTACTCTGCTGGTCCGTTATCCCTATTTTCAGTCGCTTCGGCTGCTGTACCTTAAGAATCTCTATTTGCTGCATGATGTCACATTCGGAGCAGAACTGCGTAAGGCTGTTCTGTATGTGGCAGACAGACGTGTATTGTTTTATTTGATAGAAGGCGACCGCTATAGGTTGAAATCGCAAAAGTCACCTTTACTTTCTTCCAGAGTGCCGGAAGAAGAACCTAATGTGGACCGTACACTCTCTTTGATAGATGCTTTTTTGGCAACAGTTCCCGAAGAGCATTCGCAGGTTACAGAATTGGATTATGCAATGGATTACACAACTTATCTGTTGCAGGATGACGGACAGAATGATTCTGAACCGACGGGTGGGAAGGAAGTCCCTAAACTGCGCGGACACGAACTGATAGATGGATTTATCCGTAAGAGCGAGTCGTCGGAATCATCTGTATTTGAAAGATCGGTATGTTCTGAGAAAGTTCTCGTATCTCCGGAAGAAAAGGAGGCATCTCTTGAAGATGAGGAAGTGATTTCCGAGCAAAAAGAGGCTTTCCCCGCTTCCCTTTCAAAGAACGAATATTCTACTTCCGAAGATGATGAAAATGATGATGGACAGATTCGTCAGGAAGATGTGGATGATAGCTGTTTTACAGAAACTTTGGCTAAAATCTATATTAAACAGCACAGATATGATAAAGCACTTGAAATTATTAAAAAATTAAGTTTGAATTATCCAAAAAAAAATGCTTACTTTGCAGACCAAATCAGATTTTTGGAGAAATTGATTATTAACGCTAAATCAAAATAACAAAATGTATTTATTATTAGTTATCTTAATGGTGATCGCATCCATATTGATGTGTTTCATTGTGTTGATTCAGAATTCCAAAGGCGGTGGTCTGGCTTCGGGTTTCTCATCATCCAATCAAATCATGGGTGTACGCAAGACTACAGACTTTTTGGAAAAGGCAACATGGAGCCTCGCTGTGTTTTTGGTGGTGATGAGTGTTGCTTCCGCTTACGTTATCCCTTCTGCTTCTCATAAAGGCGGTGATGTGATTTTGGAACAGGCACAGCAAGAAGAGAAGACGAACCCGTACAATATGCCCGTAGGTACAGCTGCTCCAAAAGCTGAGCAACCGGCTGAAACAGCTCCTGCAACAACAGCTCCTGCTGCTACGGATGCTGCAGAACCGGCTGGAAATTAATTTCGAGAAATAACTGTAATTTCTTGACAGGTGGAGTTGTACAATTTATGTTGTACAATTCTGCCTGTTTTTATTTATAGTCTTTTATATTTGGTTATTTTTGTAGCCGGATAAGATTCTTTTGAAATTATAAACCATATTATAATATTATAATGACAACTACTGACAAAATTCACCAGACGCTACGCGATTCGGCAGGTATGCGTTGGTTGGTATTGCTGCTTTTAGCATTTGCTATGTTCTGTTCATATATTTTTATGGACATACTTTCACCTATTAAAGACTTGATGCAGTCCACGCGTGGCTGGGATTCTACAGCATTCGGTACAATGCAGGGGTCTGAGACATTTCTTAATGTATTCGTATTTTTCCTCATTTTCGCAGGTATTATCCTCGATAAAATGGGTGTACGTTTTACTGCAATCCTTTCCGGTGCTGTGATGCTTGTCGGAGCTACCATCAATTGGTATGCGGTGACAGACGCTTTTCAGGGAAGTGGACTTCAAACTTGGTTTACCAACAACCTGAATTATATTCCCGGTTTTGATGAATTAGGTATTTCTCCTTTTTATAAAGGTATGCCTGCATCAGCAAAGTTTGCGGCGATAGGTTTCATGATTTTCGGTTGCGGTGTCGAGATGGCGGGTATTACGGTGTCTCGCGGTATCGTTAAGTGGTTCAAAGGCCGTGAAATGGCACTTGCCATGGGGTCTGAAATGGCGCTTGCCCGTTTGGGAGTTGCCACTTGCATGATTTTCTCTCCGGTATTTGCTAAATTAGGGGGTGTTATCGATGTTTCCCGTTCAGTAGCATTTGGTGTTGTGCTATTGCTTATCGCACTTATTATGTTTATTGTCTACTTCTTCATGGATAAGAAACTTGACGAGCAGACGGGTGAGGCTGAGGAGAAAGACGATCCGTTCAAGATCAGCGATCTCGGTACTATTTTGTCCAGTGGCGGATTCTGGTTGGTAGCGCTTCTTTGTGTACTTTATTATTCTGCTATATTCCCGTTCCAGAAATATGCCGTAAATATGCTGCAATGTAATTTGGTATTCAAGGAAGTACCTACAGACTCTTTCTGGGCTACTAATACGGTAACAATTCTTCAGTACTGCATTATGCTTGTCGTTGCGGGTGCTTCTTTTGCAAGTAATTTTATGAAGAAGGCAAGTATGAAGTATGGCTTGCTTACCCTTGCCGGAGTATTGCTCACTGTCTTCTGTTATATGGGTTATATGCGTCAGAGTGCCGAAACGGTCTTTGCCGTCTTCCCTTTGCTCGCTGTAGGTATAACACCGATACTTGGAAACTATGTTGACCATAAAGGTAAGGCAGCTTCGATGCTGATGATAGGTTCCATGTTACTGGTTCTTTGCCATCTTACTTTCGCGTTTGTTCTTCCTGAGTTCAGGGATAATGCGGTAGGTGGTGTTGTGATAGCCTATCTTACTATATTGGTACTTGGTGCAAGTTTTTCACTGGTTCCTGCTTCTTTATGGCCCAGTGTTCCTAAATTGGTTGATGCCAAGATTATAGGCAGTGCTTACGCACTTATTTTCTGGGTGCAGAATATTGGTCTTTGGCTCTTTCCACTTCTTATCGGAAAGGTACTTGATAAAACCAATACGCAGCTTGTTGCTGATTTAAAGAACGGTGTGATTACTCCGGAAGAGGCTGCCGTTTCGTATGATTACACCGCACCGCTTGTAATGCTGGCTTGTCTTGGCGTTGCTGCTTTGGTACTGGGATTTATTCTTAAAGTTGTTGACAAGAAGAAAGGTCTTGGTTTGGAAGAACCTAATATCAAAGCTTGATAACGGTAATGTCAGATACAAAAGTAAACCTATTGGATACTGTTCCCGTTCAGTGCGGACATATTACAACCGAATGGGAAGGGGAGTACGCGATACTTTCCTTTCCTCGGTTTAAGTACGACTGGATGAGACGTTTTTTGTTGCCGAAGAGTATGTCGGCCGATATTCATGTGAAGCTGGAAGAACACGGTACTGCCGTATGGCGTTTGATAGATGGAAACCGAACCGTACAAGAGATAATTTCTCTGCTTACCGACCATTTCCAAAATGAAGATAACTATCCTTCTCGTGTCACTACTTAGGGATATTCAGTAAATGTCCCTAAAAAATAAGATGGCATATGAAGATGATAGGACATGACCACTTCATATGCCATTCTTATTGCCATTTTTCGGTGCTTTCTCACATAATTCT
>NZ_JACOOD010000054.1:0-23347 GCF_014287405.1 Bacteroides sp. NSJ-48
TAAACTGATAAAAGAAGGAAAGGGGCTCATTACAGTTGCCAAATATATGTTTATGGGACTATTTATAACCCGATATAATTGGAATATAGCAACTTGTTGCCAAATGCATGAGGAAAAAGTAGCATAGCCAAAAGAAAATATAGCAGAACTTAAAATATAAATGAGGTTGTGCCAACGTTTTGACACAACCTCTTTTTTATCGGATAAACTGTTATTTTCTCGAAATAAATCTTTATATTTGTGTCAATAGGAATGGCATAGCGTTAACCAATATCATACGAATATGAAAAAGAATTATTTCTTTACCATGCTGGCAGTGGTGCTGCTTGCGGTAACAGGAGTCCGGGCGCAGGATAAGGCTGCTTTTGAGCCGGCGCATCTGGAAGGTATTTGGCAGTTGTGTCATTATGTGTCTGAAAATCCGGAAATTCCCGGAACATTGAAGCCGAGTAATACATTTAAGGTACTGAGCGATGACGGTCGCATTGTTAACTTCACGATACGGCCCGGTGCAGATGCCATTATTACGGGGTATGGTACCTATCGGCAAATATCGGGTACAGCCTATAAGGAAAGTATCGAGAGGAACATCCATCTGCCTATGTTGGATAATAAGGACAATATCCTTGAATTTGAAATGGGTGAGGGAGGTGTGATGTACCTGAAATATTTTATCGCGAAAGATTTAAACGGAAATGAACTGAATACATGGTTCCATGAAACATGGAAACGGGTAAATATGCCATCCGCGTTTCCGGTAGACATTGTTCGGTAGTATAAAACGAATGTTGTTTTATGTCCCTTGCGCAAATCCGGAAAATTTTCTGTTTATAAGTGTTTGCGTGTGCGGGCGGGAACTTTTGAAATTCTCTTCTGAGGAAATACAGATTTCCTCGGAAGAGAATTTCTTTTTGTTGTATATCAGCCAAGTGCAAATCAAAAAAAAGAAGAAAACGTTTGCCAGTTATAAGAAAATCCGTACCTTTGCAAGCCGATTATTATCTCATAAGGATAAGCATTTAATTCATAGCGGATTAATCTCCCTTTGTCCGAGGTGGTTGATTCGTGGTGAAGCAAAAATTTAGTAGTAACATTTAAAAAAACAATTAAGAGTGGATACTTTAAGTTACAAGACCATTTCTGCAAACAAAGCTACAGTGACTAAAGAATGGGTCATTGTTGACGCTACAGACCAGGTATTGGGTCGTCTGGGCGCAAAAGTTGCGAAACTGTTGAGAGGAAAGTATAAACCTAACTTTACTCCTCACGTAGATTGCGGCGATAATGTAATCATTATCAATGCCGACAAAGTAAAATTAACCGGTAACAAGTGGAATGACAAGGTATATCTGTCATACACAGGCTATCCCGGCGGTCAGAGAGAAATTACTCCTGCTCGTTTGCAGGCAAAACCGAACGGTGATGACAAGTTGCTGAGAAAAGTAGTAAAGGGTATGTTGCCTAAAAATAAGTTGGGCGCCAAATTGCTGGGTAATATGTATGTATATGCCGGCAGCGAGCACAAACATGATGCTCAGAACCCGAAAATGATTGATATTAACGCACTTAAATAAGAGATAATGGAAGTAGTAAATGCATTAGGCAGACGTAAAAGTGCAATTGCACGTATTTTCGTAAGCGAAGGTACTGGAAAGATTACTATTAACAAGAGAGACCTCGCAGAGTACTTTCCATCAAGCATTCTTCAGTATGTAGTTAAACAACCGTTGAACAAGCTGGGTGTTGCTGAAAAGTACGACATCAAAGTAAACCTCTGCGGTGGCGGTTTCACCGGACAGTCTCAGGCATTGCGTCTTGCAATTGCTCGCGCTTTGGTGAAAATCAATGCTGAAGATAAAGCTGCTCTCCGTGCTGAAGGCTTCATGACTCGCGATCCCCGTTCTGTTGAACGTAAGAAACCGGGACAGCCGAAAGCTCGTCGTAGATTCCAGTTCAGTAAACGTTAAGAGTTGGAGAACGGTTGGGGCGGACAAGTTGCTTAATTCTCGACTTTCACCTCTCAACTCTCAACTGAAAAAGCGTTTAGTATCTAAACTACCGGGACTCTTCATTCGGATAGGCTACCCGGCGGTTGGTTTAGAAAAAACAAAAAAGAAAGTAAACGATTTAAAGATTAAAACAAAATGTCAAGAACTAATTTTGATACATTATTGGAAGCCGGTTGTCACTTCGGTCACTTGAAAAGAAAGTGGAACCCTGCAATGGCTCCTTATATCTTCATGGAGCGCAATGGTATTCATATCATTGACCTCAACAAGACGGTTGCTAAAATTGACGAAGCTGCTGAAGCTTTGAAGCAAATCGCTAAATCAGGAAAGAAAGTCCTGTTTGTTGCTACTAAAAAACAAGCTAAGCAGGTGGTTGCCGACAAGGCTGCATCTGTAAATATGCCTTATGTAATCGAGCGCTGGCCGGGTGGTATGTTGACCAACTTCCCGACAATCCGTAAGGCTGTGAAGAAGATGGCTACTATCGATAAGTTGACTAACGATGGTACTTATTCTAATCTCTCTAAGAGAGAAATCCTGCAAATCTCCCGTCAACGTGCCAAGTTGGACAAGACGTTGGGTTCTATCGCTGACCTGACTCGTCTGCCGTCTGCTTTGTTCGTTATCGACGTAATGAAGGAGAATATTGCAGTTCGCGAAGCCAACCGTTTGGGTATTCCCGTATTCGGTATCGTTGATACCAACTCCGATCCTACGAACATCGACTTCGTTATTCCGGCAAACGATGACGCTACCAAGTCGGTAGAAGTTATCTTGGATGCTTGCTGCGCTGCTATGCAGGAAGGTCTGGAAGAACGTAAGGCTGAGAAGGTAGACATGGAAGCTGCCGGTGAGGCTCCTGCCAACAAAGGCAAGAAGAAAGCTACAAAAGCAAGACTCGACAAGTCTGACGAGGAAGCAATCAACGCAGCTAAAGCTGCCGCTTTCATTAAGGAAGACGAAGAGGCTTAATTCATAGTGGAGAGTTGAGAATTGAAAGTTGAGAGTTACTTTACAGCAATTCTCAATTCTCTATTCTCAGCTCTTTTTCGCTTTTTAGAACGATATTTATTAACTAAAATATAAAGGAAAGATAGTATGGCTGTAAGTATGGCTGATATAACCAAGCTCCGTAAAATGACCGGTGCTGGTATGATGGATTGCAAGAATGCATTGAACGATGCAGAAGGCGATTTCGATAAGGCAATGGAAATTATCCGTAAAAAAGGACAGGCTGTTGCTGCTAAGCGTTCAGACCGTGAAGCTTCTGAAGGCTGCGTTTTGGCTAAGACTACTGGTGACTTTGCCGTTATCATCGCTTTGAAGTGCGAAACCGACTTCGTAGCTCAGAATGCCGACTTCGTGAAACTGACTCAGGATATCCTTGACCTTGCCGTTGCCAATAAGTGCAAGACGTTGGATGAAGTAAAAGCCCTGCCGATGGGTAACGGTACTGTACAGGATGCAGTAACCGACCGTAGCGGTATCACAGGCGAAAAGATGGAACTCGACGGTTATCTGACTGTAGAGGGTGCAACCACGGTTGTGTACAACCACATGAACAGAAACGGTCTTTGTACGATTGTTGCTTTCAACAAGAATGTTGACGAACAGTTGGCTAAGCAAGTGGCCATGCAGATTGCTGCCATGAATCCGCTGGCTATCGATGAAGACGGTGTTTCTGAAGAAGTTAAGCAGAAAGAAATCGAAGTTGCTATCGAGAAGACAAAAGCTGAACAAGTACAGAAGGCTGTTGAGGCTGCTTTGAAGAAAGCCGGCATCAACCCTGCTCACGTTGACAGCGAAGACCACATGGAAAGCAACATGGCTAAGGGATGGATTACAGCTGAAGACGTAGCAAAGGCAAAAGAAATCATTGCTACAGTTTCTGCTGAAAAAGCTGCACACCTGCCGGAACAGATGATTCAGAATATTGCTAAGGGTCGTCTGGGTAAATTCCTGAAAGAAGTTTGCCTGCTGAACCAGGAAGATATCATGGATGGCAAGAAGACTGTAAGAGAAGTGCTGAAAGAAGCTGACCCTGAATTGAAAATCGTTGATTTCAAGCGTTTCACTTTGCGTGCTGAATAATTCCGTACGGATGTAAATATATGGAAACGGTCGCATGGAAATATCCATAGCGACCGTTTTTCTTTATTATGTTTTTAAAGCAGCAGTGAGTTATCCCACCGTTTTGGTCTGTGCATACCCCTCTTTCTTTAGTAATTCCAGTACTTTTTGCTTAAAGTCTCCTTGCACAATGATTTCTCCGTCTTTGGCGCTTCCTCCCACACCGCATTTACTTTTAAGGAATTTGCCCAGTTCTTTCAAATCGTCTTCCGTACCGATAAATCCGGTAACGAGAGTTACAACTTTACCGCCCCGGTTCTTGCGGTCCAATTGTACGCGCAGACGTTGTTGGGACGGTTGGAGAGTGGTTTGCTCTTCTTCATCGTCCAATTCGTATTTGAAGTCGGGGTTGGTTGAATACACTACATTCAGTCTGTCTTTCCAATCGTTCTCTTTTGGTTTCTTAGCCATATATACTTGTTTTAATTTTCTCACAAAAGGAGTCCAAAAATACGGTTTTACAAGGAACTTTGCAATCACAGGTAGAAATAATGTTAACCTTTTGTCATAGATATATTATAGATTGGAAAAAAAGCACTACTTTTGTCAGTCATAATATTGAGAACTTAAAGGAAAAGCTATGAACAGTCAGTTACAAAAGAAAGACTCTACAAAGGTGCCGGAACCTACCTTGCGCCGGCTTCCGTGGTATCTTTCCAATGTAAAATTGCTTAGAAAAAGAGGGGAGCGTTTCGTTTCTTCTACTCAAATTTCCAAAGAAATCAATATTGATGCCTCTCAGATAGCAAAGGACTTGTCATATGTCAATATTTCCGGCCGTACCCGTGTGGGGTATGAGATAGATACGCTGATTGCCGTGCTGGAAGATTTTTTGGGATTTACCAATATACATAAAGCATTTCTTTTCGGTGTGGGAAGTTTGGGTGGTGCATTGCTGCGAGATTCCGGTTTGAACCATTTCGGTCTGGAGATTGTGGCAGCATTTGATGTAAATCCCGATTTGGTAGGGACAGCATTGAATGGCATTCCAATCTATCATTCCGATGATTTTGAAGAGAAAATGCAGGCATATGACGTCAATATCGGTGTGCTGACAGTACCTATTGAGATTGCGCAGAAAATTACGGATACGATGGTGGCAGGCGGCATTAAAGCCGTATGGAATTTTACTCCGTTCCGTATCCGTGTGCCGGAAGATATAGTGGTTCAGAACACTTCGTTGTATGCACATCTGGCAGTAATGTTTAACCGTTTGAATTTTAATGAGATAAGGTAATGAAGATCATAGCAGTAGGGATGAATTATGCACAGCACAATAAGGAGCTTGGGCATACTCAGGAGAATAGTGAACCTGTTATCTTCATGAAACCCGACTCGGCTATTTTGAAAGACGGCAAGCCGTTTTTTGTTCCCGACTTCTCCCATGAAGTTCATTACGAAACGGAAGTTGTGGTACGTATTTGCCGGTTAGGTAAGAATATAGCTCCCCGTTTTGCGCATCGTTATTATGATGGGGTGACGGTAGGCATTGATTTTACAGCCCGTGACTTGCAGCGGAAATTCCGTGAAGCCGGTAATCCGTGGGAGCTGTGCAAAGGGTTTGACAACTCAGCGGCTATCGGTACGTTCATTTCTTTGGAACAAGCTGGTGGAGACTTGCAGAATTTGGATTTCCATCTCGATATAGATGGTTGTGAAGTACAACGTGGCAATACGGCAGACATGCTTTTCAAGATAGACGATATAATAGCCTATGTCAGTCGTTTTATGACTTTGAAGATTGGTGATTTACTGTTTACAGGTACCCCTGCCGGAGTAGGGCCCGTCAGTGTCGGTCAGCATTTACAAGGTTATTTAGGCGGGGAAAAGCTGCTTGATTTCCATATCCGCTGATTTCGTCAGCTCTTTCATACTCCTTTGTATTAGGCTGTAAGACTTGCTGTTTGTTTTTAGGTACGTAATCCCTCTCATTAAGGAAAAATAGCAGAATATCTTTGAGCCGATAGTGAATAATGCCTACTTTAGCACGTTTATTATATAATTGAAAAGATATGAAGATACGTGTTGGTTTTGGCTTTGATGTTCACCGGCTGGTGACAGATAGAGAACTTTGGTTGGGTGGTGTACGCCTGGAGCATGAGAAAGGTCTCTTGGGACATTCGGATGCAGACGTGCTGATACATGCTATTTGCGATGCATTGCTGGGTGCGGCGAATATGCGCGACATAGGCTATCACTTTCCCGATACGGCAGGCGAATTTAAAAATATAGATAGTAAGATATTGTTGAAGAAAACGGTGGACCTGATAGGTAGTAAAGGGTATTCCGTTGGTAATATTGATGCGACAATCTGTGCGGAACGACCCAAGTTGAAAACTCATATACCCGCCATGCAGCAGACTCTTTCTGCTGTGTTGGGGATTGATGAAGACGATGTATCCGTGAAGGCTACCACTACGGAGAAGTTGGGTTTTACAGGACGGGAAGAGGGAATATCGGCTTATGCAACTGTCTTGATAGTCAAAGAATAAACGAACTCCGAATCAAAATCAGAAAATACTATGAAACAATTTGCTTTGCCCCTTTGTATGGTACTGCTGTCCGTAATGTTCTGCCGGGCGCAGATAAAGCCCTTGAAATTCGATAAAAACGGGGAATTCAAAATAGTGCAGTTTACCGACGTGCATTTCAAATATGGTAATCCTGCCTCGGATATTGCCTTGAAGCGTATCAATGAAGTGCTTGATGCAGAACGTCCCGACCTGGTTGTATTTACCGGTGACGTGGTGTATGCGAAGCCGGCAGAAACAGCCATGCGTACGGTACTTGCTTGTGCTTCTTCCCGCAAAATTCCTTTTGTTGTGACTTTTGGCAACCATGACAATGAACAGGATAAGACGCGTGCCGAATTATATGATGTCGTTCGCTCTGTTCCTTATAATATTCAGCCGGACAGAGGTGAGGCCGATTCACCCGACTACGTGCTTGCATTGCAGGCTTCCGACAGTAATCGTGATGCAGCTTTGTTGTATTGTATGGATTCGCACTCCTACTCCCGGCTGCCGGATGTGAAAGGATATGCCTGGTTTACCTTTGATCAGGTAAACTGGTATCGTAGCCAGAGCGCTGCTTATACGGAAAGAAATGGCGGAAAGCCTTTGCCTGCTCTGGCTTTTTTCCATATTCCCCTACCCGAATATAATCAGGCTGCGGCTGATGAGAGTGCCATATTGATAGGCACGCGTATGGAAAAGGCTTGTGCTCCGCTCCTGAATACCGGCATGTTTGCCGCCATGAAAGAAGCCGGTGATGTAATGGGTACCTTTGTGGGGCACGACCATGATAATGATTATTCCGTTATGTGGCACGGCATCCTGTTGGCTTACGGGCGTTTTACAGGTGGAAATACGGAGTATAACCACCTGCAGAATGGTGCCCGTGTTATTCTGATGAAAGAAAACGTCCGCACATTCACTACCTGGATTCGTACCAAAGGGGGGGAGATTGTAGACAAAACGATTTATCCGGACAGCTACCGGAAAGACGATTGGCGTAAGCGTCCGCCGGTTGGAGAGAAGTAATCAGGGGGCAGTTACTTTTTCTCCGTTTACTACTACATTGTCCAGCGTCAGGTTCACCACATTCTCCATTTGTATCGCTTTGGGAGCTTTCTTTACGTTGATGTTCCGCAGGGTGATGTTGTGCAGTTTGGCTTCAGGCAGTCCGTTAGCCATGAGTGCTACGCTGTCCACGCGGTTACAGGTTACATCTTCAATGCAGATGTTGCGGAATAGTGTAGGATGGTTGCCGCCCCGATACCCGTGGTAGTTCGTGCGGAAATTGATAACACCCCACAGGCAGACATCGGCTTCGATGCGCCGCATATTCAGGTTTTCGAAATAGCCGCCTCTGTCCGGATTGGACTTGAAATATATACCGTTACGGCAACTGTCTATCTTGCAGTCCTCAATATAGATATTCCGCACTCCGCCCGACATTTCGCTTCCGACAGTGATGGCCCAACGTGCGAAATGACAGTTGCGGATGATAACGTTTTCCGTAGCCTGACCGATGCGCCAGCCGTCCTGGTCGCGCCCTGATTTGATAGCGATGCCGTCGTCACCAACGTTGAAATCCATACCTTCTATCAGTACATTGGTGCAGGATTCCGGGTCGCAGCCGTCATTATTGTAATTGTTGCTGTCGATATATACATTCCGTACGGTTACGTTGTCGCAAAATACGGGATGAATGATCCAGAAGGGAGAATCGTAAATTTTTAAATCTTCTACCAATACGTTCTTGCAACCGTAAAATTGTATCATACAGGGACGCAGATAGTGTCCTTCTCCGAATACGCGTTGGTATACAGGAACGGAATCGATACCCATCTGGCGCAGACGGTCTACGGCAGGACCTTGTATGGCATGCCAGCCGTTGAAAGTCACCGAACCGTTTCCGTCGATAGTTCCTTTGCCGGTTACCGCGACATTTGTACATTGGTATGCGTAGATAAAGGGGGAGTAGTTGAAACATTCTGTTCCTTCCCATTTTGTCAGTACCATAGGCAGGTAGTCGGCGGCTTCGGTAGAGAATTCCAGACGTGCTCCTTCGGCGATGTGCAGGTTTATGTTACTTTTCAGTGTAATGGCTCCTTTGATGAAATAATTTCCTGCGGGAATGAGTACGGTACCGCCACCGTTCGTGTTACAATGACTGATGGCTTGGAGGATGGCGGGACGGCTGTCGAAAGTTGTATCGCTCTTTGCTCCGTAGTCGGTTACATCATAAACAGTATCGGCGAATACGGGCAGTACGATATTTTTTAGTATTCCGGGTACTTTTGCCCATTCTCCGGCCGTTTTCCGGGAGGAGGATGTGGTGCAGGCTCCCATCACCAATAGGAGGGATAAGCACCAGAGTGCAGTTTGTTTTTTCATGGTATTACGTATTTAAATATGTGAATTGCAAAGTTACTACAAAAAAGTGAAATGCGGAAAGATATAGTGATAGAATTGAGTTACAAGGGTTTTGGTTGAAGTGGCGATAATCCGTGAAGCCATTACAATCCCTGCCGAAGCCAAATCCTGACGCCGCTACGTTACTTGTTCGTAACCATGCCCGAAAATGCGACAAACGGGTACGAATAGCGAAACAAGGCTCTAAGGAATAGTGAGTTATCCATAACTCATGCGAAAAATCAGGTTACGGAAAAAGATTGCGCCGTTCCTCCCCGTTTTGCGTACCAACACCGGACTCTTCACCAACTAATTTTGAAACCCAAAAATTAAGGACAATGAAGAGTACATTTTCAGTAATCTACTACCTCAAGCGTCAGGTAGTGAAAAAGGACGGGACAGTTCCCGTCATGGGACGCATCACGGTGGACGGCAGCCAGACACAGTTCAGCTGCAAACTGACTGTCGATCCGAAACTGTGGGACACCAAAGGTGGACGTGTCACGGGCAGAAGCACGGCGGCACTCGAAACGAACCGTATGCTTGACAAGATGCGGGTACGCATCAACAGGCATTATCAGGAAATCATGGAGCGTGACAACTTCGTCACGGCGGAGAAGGTGAAGAACGCCTTTCTCGGACTGGAACACCGCTACCACACGCTGATGCAGGTGTTCCGCCAGCACAACGAGGACTACGAGAAGCAGGTGGAGGCAGGCATGAAAGCCAAAGGCACGCTGCTGAAGTACCGCACCGTTTACAAGCACATGCAAGAGTTCCTCGACATCCGCTACCATGTGAAGGACATCGCCCTAAAAGAGCTTACCCCGGCTTTCATCTCCGACTTCGAGATGTTCCTGCGCACGGACAAGCACTGCTGCACCAATACCGTGTGGCTGTACGTCTGCCCGTTACGGACGATGGTATTCATCGCCATCAACAACGAGTGGCTGACGCGCGACCCGTTCCGCGAGTATGAAATCAAGAAGGAGGAAACAACACGCAGTTTCCTGACCAAAGATGAGATCCGCCTGCTGATGGAGGGGAAACTGAAAAACGCCAAACAGGAATTGTACCGCGACCTCTACCTGTTCTGCGCCTTCACGGGGCTGTCGTTCGCGGATATGCGCAACCTTACGGAAGAGAATATCCGCACCTACTTCGACGAACACGAGTGGATAAACATCAACCGCCAGAAAACGGGCGTGGTGTCCAACATCCGCCTGCTCGACATCGCCAACCGCATAATCGGCAAATACCGGGGACTGTGCGGGGACGGCAGGATATTTCCCGTTCCGCATTATAACACGTGCCTTGCCGGTATCCGTGCCGTCGCCAAGCGTTGCGGCATCACCAAGCATATCACGTGGCATCAGAGCCGCCACACGGCAGCCACGACGATATTCCTCTCCAACGGTGTTCCCATCGAAACGGTCAGCTCCATGCTCGGACACAAGAGCATAAAGACGACGCAGATTTACGCAAAGATAACCAAAGAGAAGCTCAATCAGGACATGGAGAACCTTGCCGCAAGATTGAACGGCGTCGAGGAATTTGCAGGTTGCACCATCTAAAAAGAAAAGCCATGAAACGTGACACAATCATCATCGAGGACAAGGCAGTCAGCGTAACCGGTAACGACGTGTGGATGACCGCCACCGAAATAGCCGGATTGTTCCATACGACCGTCCCGGCAGTGAACGCCGCCATCAGAGCCGTCCGCAAGTCGGACGTGCTGAACGACTACGAGGTGTGCCGCTACATGCAGCTTGAAAACGGGCTGCACGCGGACGTGTACGCCCTTGAAATCATCATCCCGGTCGCTTTCAGGGTGAATACCTACAACACCCACCTGTTCCGCACATGGCTGGTGGGAAAGGCACTCTCACAAGAGAAACGGCAGACATACGTGATGTTCATACAGAACGGAAAAGCCGGGTATTGCTGATTGCACATACCCCATAAGACAAGTAAACGGGTAGCACCACAAAAGGTGTCACCCGTTTACTTTTTCATGAAACCGCCTCACTCCAGCGGCTTGCGGTAGTTCGCTTCCAGTACCCCGCGCAGCCCCGTTTCCGGGTAAAGCACCTTCCCTCCCAAAAGTATGAAGGGCAACACGCGGTTGTTGCGGTATTCCTGCAAGGTGCGCCGGCTCACACGGAGCAGTTCCGACACCTCGCCGTCCGTCAGGTAACGTTCCCCGTCCAGCGGAGGACGGTAGCTTTCCAGAAATGCGGACAGCCATTTCGAGCCTTTGCGCATATCCTGCACCACAGAGGCTATCGGCTCGTCTTCCATCGTAAAAACATCGTTGTTCTCGTTCATCATAACTTCGGATTCAGTGGGTGAATAAATCAAATCATCTGCCGTGCGGATAGAGCGTGCCGACAAGCGGTATCAGCCGCTTCACCTCCTCTGGCTTGTAATAGAACCTGCGGTTTATCTGCGAGTAGCCGATAAGCCGCCTGTCACGCAGCGTCTGCAACGTGCGCGGGCTTATTCTCAACTGCCCGCAGACCTCCTCGCCCGTGAGCCATCTTTCCATGCGCCCCGTGTCGCTTTTGCGCCTCAGGGCGGCGACCTTCTCCGAGAGTGCGCCGAATGCCGCCACCATCATCTCGAAAGTCTTTTTCTCGATAGATACTATTTCCATATTCATGTCATTTAGAGTTTGCCGCAAAGGTAACGAAACGGCATACAAGACGTATCGTTTTCCGCTGAAAGGCTGCCTGTTGCGCCGTTTGACCGGGTTACGGAGCCATCTTCCGCAAAAATCTTACGTGAGTCACGTAGTGAGTTGTTAAAGCCCCTTTTGTTTATTGCCGAATTTTGTCGCAGAAACAAAAAGAAAGGACTGAACATGAAAGTGATAACAATGGAAAGTTCCGCCTACAAGGAGATGATGGCGCAGATTGCGAACATCGCAGGGTACATCCGCGAGGCAAGGGACGAGAAGAAACGGAAGCGGGAAACCGAAGACAAGCTGCTTGACACGGCACAGGCGGCGAAGATGCTCAACGTGAGCAAGCGCACCATGCAGCGTATGCGCACCGACCACCGTATCGAGTATGTGGTGGTACGCGGAAGCTGCCGCTACCGCCTTTCCGAGATACTGCGGCTATTGGAGGACAACACAGTAAGGAACGAGGAAGGGACAATAGACACCCTGTTCCACAACCACACGCTGCGCACGGGCGGCAAACCAAAAGGAAGGAGGACATAGGTCATGGAACTGCTCACACGAAACAACTTCGAGGGCTGGATGCAGAAGCTGATGGAACGGCTCGACCGTCAGGACGAACTGCTGCTGGCGATGAAGGCTGAGGGGAAACAGCCCACTATCACGGAAAGCATCCGCCTTTTCGACAATCAGGATTTGTGCATGTTGCTCCAGATAAGCAAACGCACCCTCCAACGCTACCGCAGCGTAGGCGCATTGCCCTACAAGACGCTGGGCAAGAAGACCTATTACAGCGAGGAGGACGTGCTGACATTCCTTTCCAACCATATCAAGGACTTCAAAAAGGAAGATATAGCCTTCTACAAGGCTCGTATCCATAATTTCTTTCATAAATAACCCATTAAAACATTTTTCAGATGGCAAAGAAAAAAGACGAAAAGGACGTGCTGGTAGTCCGTGACGAGAAGACAGGCGAGATCAGCGTGGTAGCCGGGCTGAACGCGGACGGCACACCCAAGCGCACCCCCGCAAAAGCGGAGAACGCGCAGAGTTTCCTGCAATTCGACCGACATGGCGACGTGCTGGACAACTTCTTCAAGAACTTCTTCCGGCAGTGCAAGGAACCCAGCCGCTTCGGTTTCTACCGCATTGCGGCAGACCAAGCTGAAAATCTCTTAGAGGTGATGAAGCAACTGCTGAAAGACCCCGAAGCGAACAAGGAGCTGCTCGCCCCTCACAAGGTGGACACCTCCGACTATGAGAAGAAGGTGCAGGAAGAGATGGCAGCACAACAGACAGAGAAACAAGAACCTCAAAAACAGGAGAACATGGAACAACGGAAAGAACAGCAACAGGACAAATCCGAACAGATGCAGGGCAAACGTGGCTACCAGCCCATCGACGAGAGTAAAATCAACTGGCAGGAGCTGGAGGACAGATGGGGCGTAAAGCGGGACAACCTTGAAAAGTCCGGCGACCTTACGAAGATGCTCAACTATGGCAAGTCCGACTTGGTAAAGGTCAAACCGACCTTCGGCGGCGAATCATTCGAGCTGGACGCCCGCCTCTCCTTCAAGAAGGACGGTGAGGGAAACATCAGCCTCGTGCCGCACTTCATCCGCAAGGAGCAGAAGCTGGATGAGTACAAGGAACACAAATTCTCCGACAATGACCGGAAGAACCTCCGCGAAACGGGCAATCTCGGTAGGGTCGTGGACATTGTGGACAGGGAAACGGGCGAGATCATCCCCTCCTACATCAGCATCGACCGCAAGACGAATGAAATCACGGACATTCCGGCAAGCAGGGTGCGCATCCCGGAGCGCATCGGCAAGACGGAAATCACCACGCAGGAGCGGGACATGCTCCGCGCCGGACTGCCCGTACGCGACAAGCTCATCGAGCGCAACGACGGCAGAAAGTTCGTCACCACCCTGCAAGTGAACGTGGAGCAGCGCGGCGTGGAGTTCGTGCCGGGAACCGGCAAGTCGCCCCGTACCGCACAGACACAGGAAACCAAAGGCGACACATCGAAAAGTCAGGCGCAGGGCGGGGAAAATGCCGCACAGACCAAGAAGGAGCAACGCCGCAACACGTGGACGAACGAGGACGGCAGCATCCGCCCCATCAGCAAATGGAGCGGCGTGAGCTTCACCGACCAGCAGAAAGCCGACTATGTGGCGGGTAAAGCCGTGAAGCTGGAGAACGTGACCGACAAGCAGGGCTTCCATGCCACGATGTATATCAAGTTCAACCCGGAGAAGGGACGCCCGTACCGCTACGACACGAACCCTGACAATGCACAGCAGGTTGCTCCGTCCAACGAGAGCCGCACGCAGGTGGCGGTGAACAACGATGGCAAGACCAACGAGGCTACAAAGAATCTGAGAGAGCCGTTGCAGAAAGGTCAGACCAACCCGAAGGACGCCCGCCAGCAACAGCAGCAGGAGAAGCCGCAGAAGAAAACGGGCAAGGGCATGAAAATGTAATCCCGTGTCCGCCACTGAATCCAAAATAAAATCCAAAGTATCAACAAAAAAGAAGAAGACATGAAGACAATCATTGCAGAAAAGCCCTCCGTGGCACGTGAAATCGCCCGCATCGTGGGCGCGACAAAGAGAGAGGAAGGATATTTCGAGGGAGGCGGTTATGCCGTGACATGGGCATTCGGACACCTCGTTCAGCTTGCCATGCCCGACGGCTACGGCGTGCGCGGATTTGTCCGTGACAACCTCCCGATTATTCCCGACACATTCACGCTCGTCCCCCGTCAGGTCAGGACGGAGAAAGGTTACAAGCCCGACAGCGGCGTGGTGTCGCAGATAAAAGTCATCAAAAGACTGTTCGACACAAGCGAACATATCATCGTGGCGACCGATGCCGGACGCGAGGGAGAGCTTATCTTCCGCTACCTCTACCACTATACGGGTTGCACCACTCCTTTCGTGCGCCTGTGGATCAGCTCTCTCACCGACAAAGCTATCCGCGAGGGACTGCGGAAACTCGAAGACGGCAGCAAATACGACAACCTCTACCTCGCCGCCAAAGCGCGGAGCGAATCCGACTGGCTCGTGGGCATCAACGGCACACAGGCGTTATCCATCGCCGCCGGACACGGCACGTATTCCGTGGGGCGGGTGCAGACACCAACGTTGGCTATGGTATGTGAACGCTACTGGGAGAACCGCCGCTTTACGTCCGAAGCATTCTGGCAGCTCCATATCGCAACGGACGGTTGCGACGGCGAAGTCGTGAAATTCTCATCCTCCGAGAAATGGAAAGAGAAAGAACCGGCGATGGAACTATATAATAAGGTAAAGGCGGCAGGTTGCGCCACTGTCACGAAAGCCGAGCGCAAGGAGAAGACGGAGGAAACTCCCTTGCTCTACGACCTGACCACGCTCCAGAAAGAAGCCAACGCCAAGCACGGCTTCACGGCGGAACAGACGCTTGAAATCGCGCAGAAACTCTACGAAAAGAAGTTGATAACCTATCCGAGAACGGGAAGCCGCTACATCCCCGAAGACGTGTTTGCCGAAATTCCCAAACTGCTCGCTTTCATCGGCACACAGCCCGAATGGAAAGACAAGGTGCGGGCAAAAGCCGCCCCGACACGCCGCAGCGTGGACGACGGCAAGGTGACAGACCACCATGCCCTGCTCGTCACGGGTGAGAAACCGCTCTTCCTCTCCAAAGAGGACAATACCATCTATCAGATGATTGCCGGGCGCATGGTCGAGGCATTCTCTGAGAAATGCGTCAAGGATGTGACCACTGTCACGGCGGAATGTGCCGGAGTGGAGTTTACCGTAAAAGGCAGCGTCGTGAAGCAAACCGGATGGCGTGCCGTCTATGGCGAGGAAAAAGAGGAAATTACCATCCCCGGCTGGCAGGAAGGCGACACGCTGACACCGAAAGGCTCGTCCATTACCGAAGGAAAGACCAAACCCAAGCCGCTGCATACCGAAGCCACCCTGCTCTCGGCAATGGAAACGGCGGGCAAGGAAATTGAGGACGACGCACTGCGGCAGGCGATGAAGGACTGTGGCATCGGTACTCCCGCCACACGCGCCTCCATCATCGAAACGCTTTTCAAGCGCGGTTACATGGAACGCTGCAAGAAGTCGCTTGTTCCCACCGAAAAAGGACTTGCCCTCAATTCCGTCGTCAAGACGATGCGCATCGCCGATGTTGCCATGACGGGCGAATGGGAAAAGGAGCTGGCGCGTATCGAGCGCGGGGAACTGTCCGACGACACCTTCCGCAAGGAGATAGAGGCGTACACACGTGAGATAACCTCCGAACTGATCTCGTGCGACAAGCTCTTCGGCAGCCGTGACTCCGGCTGCGCGTGTCCCAAGTGTGGCACGGGCAGGATGCGGTTCTACGGCAAGGTGGTACGCTGCGACAACACGGAGTGCGGACTGCCCGTGTTCCGGCTGAAAGCGGGACGCACCCTGTCCGACGATGAAATCAAAGACCTGCTCACCGAAGGGCATACCAAGCTGCTCAAAGGGTTCAAGAGCAAACAGGGCAAGAGTTTCGATGCTGTTGTCGCCTTTGACGGGGAATATAACACGACTTTTGTGTTCCCGGAGGCTAAAAAGGACAAGAAATTTTCAGGACGGAAGAAATAGTATTAACTTTGCCACTTGTTCAGAGTAATGAATTGTTCTTCGATACCGGATTACACTCATACTTTGGATTTAGTGGTGGCACTCGGAGGGATACCGAGTGCCTTTTTCTTCCTTTTTCCAACCGATTATCCCGTTAATTATCAATCCGCTAAATCCAAAGTAATGAACAACAAGAAGAAAAACGAGGGTCAGACCGACTTTTCCTATTACGGTCTGTACCTGCTGGACTATCTCCGCACGAACAAGTTTGAACAGGCTGACGACACCGCTTTCATACGGGAACGGGCCGACCGTGCCGCCGAAACGTATGAGAGGGCACGGCTTGAAGGCTATCCCGCCGATGGTGCGCAGGAACTGGCGATGGACACGCTGCTGCGCGGGCTGCATTATTCCCGTTACGCCATCCTCCGCGAAGTCGTGGAAAACGAGTTTGCCGATGAAGTGCCGGAAGAGAAGCGTGAAGCCTTTGTCCTGAAACTGCTGCCGCTTGTCGGCAACGTGTTCTCCGTCTATGACCTCTCGGATGACAATTTCGCCCTGTCTTCCGATTACGACCTGCTCTACACGGAGCTGACGGGAGCAACCGTCCTTTACTTAGACGAATATGGCGTTTAACCGCAAACAGAAACTGCGGGACAACATCGAGGCGATACGGACGGCATTCATCCTTGACAGGGAAAATAGGACAGCGACAACCGAAGAGCGTGCCATACTTCAAAGGTACTGCGGTTTCGGCGGTCTGAAATGTATCCTCAACCCTGCAAAGGAACTGACGGATGCCGTCCGGTGGGCGAAATCCGACCTCGAACTGTTCGCCCCGACGGTGGAGCTGCACAGGCTTATCCGTGAGAACAGCAAGGACGAAACAGAGTACAAGCGGTTTGTGGATTCGCTGAAAGCGTCCGTGCTGACCGCTTTCTACACCCCCAAAGAGATAACCGACACCATCGCGGACGTGCTGGCAGATTACAGCGTCCGCCCCGCCCGTATGCTCGAACCGTCGGCAGGTGTCGGCGTGTTCGTGGATTCCATGCTGCGGCACAGCCCCAATGCGGATGTGATGGCTTTCGAGAAGGATCTGCTCACGGGTACAATCTTGAGGCATCTCTATCCCGACCAGAAAATGCGCACCTGCGGTTTTGAGAAAATCGAAAGACCGTTCAACAATTATTTCGACTTGGCGGTGTCCAACATTCCGTTCGGTGACATTGCCGTGTTCGACGCGGAGTTTCAGCGGAGCGACTCTTTCGGCAGACGCTCCGCCCAGAAAACCATCCACAACTATTTCTTTCTCAAAGGACTGGATGCCGTGCGTGACGGCGGTATCGTGGCGTTCATCACCTCGCAAGGGGTATTGAATAGCACCAAGACCTCCGTGCGTAACGAGCTGTTCAGTCAGGCCAATCTGGTATCCGCGATACGCCTGCCCAACAACCTGTTCACGGACAACGCGGGCACGGAGGTGGGCAGTGACCTGATTGTCCTGCAAAAGAACCTCAGCAAGAAGGAAATGTCGCAGGACGAGCGGCTGATGACCGTGATACAGACGGACACGAAAACCGCCCTGACCGACAACGCCTATTTCATCCACCACCCGGAACGCATCGTGCATACGATGGCGAAACTTGACACAGACCCCTACGGGAAGCCCGCTATGGTTTATCTGCACGAGGGCAAGGCAGCAGGCATCGCCGGGGATTTGCGCCGTATGCTCGACGAGGATTTCCATTACAGGCTTGCCATGCGCTTGTATTCGGGTTCAATCCGGCAGGCAGGAACGGAAGAAAAAGTTGCCGTTCAAAATAAAGTAGAGCGTCCTGCCATAAAATTGGAAACAGTATCCTCGGCGCAGACGGTGGAAACTCCGACAGAAAAGCCGCAACCCGCAGATGAAAAGCCGGAGATAGAACCGCGCCCGCAATATTCCGCAGGCGTGCAGCTCACCCTGCTTGACCTCTGGGGGATGACGGAAGAGGTCAGCCAACCGAAAACCTCCAAAAAGAAAAAGACGGTGAAAAAGGCAGTTACGGCAAAGTCCACTCCGCCCAAACCGAAAGTCACGGTTACACCGACAGCTCCAACTGCAAAACCCGCAATGGAGAATAAGGAGGTGAAAGCGGAGAACACCGCCAAGCCTGCCGACCCGGACGACATCTATGCCACACTGGACTGGGATACCAATCCTCCCATCAACGGTTTCTATGAAATGATGATGGGTTTGACGCCGGAGCGTAGGAAAGAACTTCGGGAACTGGCAAGGCAGCATAACGAGAAACAAGTGGCGGAAAAGACGGAAGTGAAAGCCGTGCCGGAAACTTCCCGTGAGCAGCCACGACAGGAGGAAACACAGCCGGAGGCAGTCGCCGCACCTGCCGTTACAGATACCCCATCGGAAGCGGTGGGGACTTTCCTTTTCCCCGACATCGAAGCGGAAAAGCCGAAGGAGGAAGTCGTGGACCTTTCTCCGCGTGCCTACCACCGCACGCCGGAGATGCACCTGCGCGAAGGGTCGCTGGTGGCTGACCGGGGGCGTCATAACATCGGCTACCTGAAAGACATCACGCCATACGGGGCGACATTCCAGCCGCTCGACCTGAAAGGATACCAGAAGGAAAAGGCGTTGTTGTATGTGTCGCTGCGTGACGCCTACGAGCGTCTGTACCGTTATGAATCGCTCCGGCGCGAGGCAAATGTTCCGTGGCGAGAGCATCTGAATACCTGTTACGATGAGTTTGTCATGCGCTACGGCAACCTCAACGCCAAGCAGAACGTGAAGTTAGTGATGATGGATGCGGGCGGGCGCGACATCCTTTCGCTGGAACGGATGGAAAACGGAAAGTTCGTCAAGGCGGACATCTTCGAGCATCCTGTTTCCTTCGCGGTGGAGAGCCATGCCAACGTAGGCTCTCCCGAAGAAGCCCTGTCTGCGTCGCTCAACAAATATGGTACGGTCAATCTCGACTATATGCGGGAGATAACCGACAGCACGGCGGAGGATTTGCTCACTGCCCTGCAAGGGCGCATCTACTACAATCCGCTCGTGACCGGTTACGAAATCAAAGACCGTTTCATCGCCGGAAATGTCATAGAGAAAGCGGAACGCATAGAGGCATGGATGGGTGACAATCCCGAAAATGAGCGTATGCCGGAGGTGAAGCAGGCGTTGGAGGCTCTGAAAGATGCCGAGCCGCAGCGCATCGCCTTCGAGGATCTGGACTTCAATTTCGGGGAACGCTGGATTCCGACGGGTGTCTATGCCGCCTACATGAGCCGGCTGTTCGACACGGAGGTGAAAATCGCCTATTCCGCAAGCATGGACGAGTTTTCGGTGGTGTGCGGCTACCGCACCATGAAAATCACGGACGAGTTTCTGGTGAAGGGGTATTACCGGAACTATGACGGTATGCACCTCCTAAAACACGCCCTGCACAACACCTGCCCTGACATGATGAAGTCCATCGGCAAGGACGAGCATGGCAACGACATCAAGATGCGCGACAGCGAGGGAATACAACTCGCCAACGCCAAGATTGACGAGATACGAAACGGCTTCTCCGAATGGCTCGAAGAGCAGTCGCCGCAGTTCAAGGAGCGGCTTGTGACGATGTATAACCGCAAGTTCAACTGTTTCGTGCGCCCGCGCTACGACGGCTCCCATCAGACCTTTCCCGACCTCAACCTGAAAGGGCTGGCAAGCCGGGGTATCAAGAGCGTCTATCCCTCACAGATGGATTGCGTCTGGATGTTGAAACAGAACGGCGGCGGAATTTGCGACCACGAGGTGGGAACCGGTAAGACGCTGATAATGTGCATCGCCGCGCATGAGATGAAGCGTCTGAATTTGGCACACAAGCCGATGATTATCGGGCTGAAAGCCAACGTTGCGGAGATTGCAGCCACCTATCAGGCGGCATATCCCAACGCACGTATTCTGTACGCTTCGGAGAAGGACTTTTCGACCGCCAACCGTGTGCGCTTCTTCAATAATATAAAGAACAACGACTACGATTGCGTCATCATGTCGCACGACCAGTTCGGCAAGATACCGCAGTCGCCGGAATTGCAGCAGCGCATCCTGCAAGCAGAGCTTGACACGGTGGAGGAAAACCTCGAAGTGCTACGGCAGCAGGGAAAGAACGTGTCGCGGGCGATGCTGAAAGGATTGGAGAAGCGCAAGCACAACCTTGAAGCGAAGCTGGAGAAGGTGGAACACGCCATAAAGTCACGCACGGACGACGTGGTGGATTTCAAGCAGATGGGCATCGACCACATCTTCATAGATGAGAGCCACCAGTTCAAGAATCTGACTTTCAACACGCGCCACGACCGTGTGGCGGGATTGGGAAACAGCGAGGGAAGCCAGAAGGCACTTAACATGCTCTTTGCCATACGCACCATACAGGAGCGCACAGGAAAAGACTTGGGTGCGACCTTCCTCTCCGGCACGACTATCAGCAACTCACTGACTGAATTGTACCTGCTGTTCAAGTACCTGCGCCCGAAGGAGCTGGAACGGCAGGACATAAGGTGTTTCGACGCTTGGGCGGCGATATTTGCCAAGAAGACGACGGATTTTGAATTTAACGTGACGAACAATGTGGTCCAGAAGGAGCGTTTCCGCTACTTCATCAAAGTGCCGGAGCTTGCCGCCTTCTATAATGAAATCACGGACTACCGCACGGCGGAGGATGTGGGCGTTGACCGTCCTGCCAAGAACGAGATACTGCACCATATACCGCCCACGCCGGAACAGGAGGACTTCATACAGAAACTGATGCAGTTCGCCAAGACGGGCGATGCCACCTTGTTGGGCAGGCTGCCGCTTTCGGAAACGGAAGAAAAGGCGAAGATGCTCATCGCCACGGACTATGCCCGGAAAATGGCACTCGACATGCGCATGATAGACCCGAATTACGAAGATCATCCCGACAACAAAGCGAGTCACTGTGCCAAGATGATCGCGGAGTATTATCAAAAATACGACGCCCAGAAAGGCACGCAGTTCGTTTTCTCTGATTTGGGGACATACCAGCCGGGCGACGGGTGGAACGTCTATTCGGAAATCAAGCGCAAACTGACGGAGGACTACGGTATACCGCCAAGCGAGGTGCGCTTCATTCAGGAGTGCAAGACCGACAAGGCGCGGAAGGCGGTGATAGACGCCATGAACGCCGGGACGGTGCGTGTGCTGTTCGGCTCTACCTCTATGCTCGGAACGGGTGTGAACGCCCAGAAACGGTGTGTGGCTATCCATCATCTCGATACGCCGTGGCGACCGTCCGACTTGCAACAGCGTGACGGACGCGGAGTTAGGGCAGGTAATGAGATTGCCAAACATTTCGCCGGGAACAACGTGGATGTAATCATCTACGCGGTGGAGAAGTCACTGGACAGCTACAAGTTCAACCTCCTGCACTGCAAGCAGACTTTCATAAGCCAGCTCAAAAGCGGTGCGATGGGTGCGCGTACCATCGACGAGGGGGCAATGGACGAAAAATCGGGCATGAATTTCTCGGAATACATGGCGTTGCTCTCCGGCAATACCGACCTGTTGGACAAGGCGAAACTGGAAAAGCGGATCGCATCGCTCGAAGGGGAACGCAAGTCGTTCAACAAGGGCAAGCGTGATTCGGAGTTCAAGCTGGAGTCAAAGACCGGCGAGTTGCGCAACAACACGGCTTTCATAGATGCCATGACGGAGGACTGGAACCGCTTCCTGTCGGTGGTGCAGACCGACAAGGAGGGCAACCGCCTTAATATAATAAAGGTGGACGGAGTGGATTCCGCCGATGAGAAGGTCATCGGAAAGCGTTTGCAGGAGATAGCCAAGAATGCCACGACCGGAGGGTTGTACACGCAGGTCGGTGAACTTTACGGTTTTCCGATAAAGGTGGTGAGCGAAAGGATACTCAAAGAGGGATTGGAGTTCACCGACAACCGCTTCGTGGTCGAGGGGAACTACAAGTACACCTACAACAACGGGCATCTGGCGATGGCTGACCCGTTGGCCGCCGCCCGCAACTTCCTCAACGCGATGGAGAGGATACCCTCCATCATCGACCAGTACAAGGCGAAGAACGAGGTGCTGGAGATGGAGATACCGCAGTTACAGGAGATAGCGGGTAAGGTGTGGAAGAAGGAGGACGAGCTGAAGCAGTTGAAGTCCGAACTTGCCGCCCTTGACCGAAAAATTCAGCTGGAGCTTGCGCCACCCACGCCCGAAGTCGCAGAAAAGGAGAATGAAGGGCAACAGCTCAAGCCGGAAGCGGAAGATGTGAGGAACAGGCAGGCGCAATATCCCGAAAATGCACCGCCGCAGATACGCAGTCCGGCGGATAGTATCGTTGCCAACCATGTCATAATCGGGCGTCCGGGACTGTATGCCAAGGAGGAAACCCGGTCCAAAGGATTGAAAATATAACCTAAGGAATTTTATCTGAAGTATTAATAAGGGCTATCCCAAAAGGTCTAAAAGTAAATTTTATCCTTTCTGCAAGTATCTATAGGATGGCAACTGCATTTTTTTCTTTTTGGGCAGCCCTTATTAAAATTTATTCTTATTTTAGGTTATATACATTCATGTCCATTTATGTAAAAAATTCCTGCTGACCTTGTTTATGTCTTGTCAGTCACCATTTGCAAAACCATATTTGACCCTCAAAGAGGCTGAATTTGATAAGTAACTTGCTACATACTCATAATAAGGAGCTAAATAGAACACGAATGGGAAATACACAAATGCTAAACTAAAGAAGATATTGGCCAAAATAAACGCTATACCGAGAGAGAAACTTGATTTTTCAACTTCCTAAAACGGTGTTGTTCAAACATTTCTACTTATTTGTACTTGCCAGTTGAACCTACGCTTCCCTAATAAAATGTCTATGGTAAAAAGTTAAAAAATCCTCCCACTTTTGTTAGATATATTTTTTTGTGTAATTTTGTAATCGTTATGCGGCAGTAATAATA
>NZ_JACOOD010000055.1:0-22359 GCF_014287405.1 Bacteroides sp. NSJ-48
GATTCAGATGCCATAAATTCGGTTTCGAAGATATGGTGATTCTTATTGCTTGTGGATTACACAACTTTAGAATCAGTCACAAAATGAGTCATATAACAAATTAATCTATATAATGTCTATTTTATAAACATAAAGATAAAAAGACAATGAAGACAAAATTCATCTTTTCACTGCTCACAGCGTTGCTGTTCAATTTCGCCACCTCAGGCTTGTTTGCCCAGAGTATCGGCATCGACCACAACCTGATGTTCGGCATCCAGATGGGGCTTTCGCTGGTTCCGTTGCAACTTACCGGCTGCCTGGCGGAGGGCCTTAACAAGGAAATCTGGATTCCCGAGATTATCGAGAAGTTCTATCCGGAAACCTCGTTCGTTTCCGACTCGCGTGATTTCAGCATGTGGACCGATAACGAGTACCTGAACCTGCAGGAAGCGGGTATCGACCCCAGAGTATTCATCGACAATGAGGTATATCCGATACCGGTAGTCGCCCGTGGTGACAAACCCTACAAGATTCCGATGAAACGTTTCGATACGGAAAACACCGTACATATCAACGCCATCGAAATCGAAGAATCCGCCGAAAAACGTAGAAGCGTGGCCGCCGGACACCAGAAGTCACTGCAGATGCAGTTTTCCGAGCTGGCCATCTACAACTGGGCGCCCAAGAAGGATAGTGAAACTACCCCGGTTATAAAAATCAACGACGGCAATGCCAGCAAACAGGGTACCGGTTATGTGGCCATGACCTATGAAAAGGTTCTGGCGCTCTCCACCCAGCTCGACATGATGCTGGTTCCAAAAGAAGGGCGTATCCTGGCACTGCATCCGTACCATGCTACCGACTTGCAGCTTCAAGACCTGGAGATGTTCAAGACGTTCTTCTCTACCGGTTCCATGTTCGGCTTCAAAATTCACGTCACTTCCATGGTGCCTAAATACAACGGTACTACGGGTGAGAAGGTGGAATGGGGTGCTCCTGTCCGCGATACGGACGCTATCGCCTCCACAGTATGGTACCGTGATGCAGTTTGTCGTGCCAAGAGCATGGAGGACATGTACTACCGCCTGAATGATCCGGAATACCGTGGTGATGTCCTGGGCTTCAATATGCGCGGCATCGCATTGCCTATTACAGGCAAGTATCTGGGTGCCATGTTTACCACCAAGAAATCCTAACCCTAAAAATTAAAGAACAATGAGCTATATCAATATGAAATCGCGGAGAAGCTTTGACTTCTTCGCCCCCTATACAGAAGAAGGTGACCGCTGTGTACAGATACCGTTCCCGGTCGCTGTAACCCGTAAAACTGAAGGTAAGTCGCTGGTGCACGACTGCAATCCGCAAATAGTGGATATTGCCGCCGAAACCGCAGCAACCACTTTTGAACTGGACACCCGGGTGCAGGCCGGTTCGTTGCTCATCGTCAGGAATGCCAGCACCAATGCCCAGACCATCGGCAAGGTTGCCTGTGCGGCAAGCAAAGTGACTACGTTGATGTATGACGGAAATGCTTACATCAGTATCGGAACCTCAGAAATCGGAGAATGATGGCAGCACGAGGTTTACGCAACAATAATCCGGGTAACATCCGCCTGTCACGTACTGTGTGGCAGGGGGAAATCCGCCCCTCGCGTGACAGGTCTTTCTGCCAGTTCCGTACGATGGCCTACGGTTATCGTGCCCTGATAAAGTTACTGCAGAACTACCGCCGTAACAACGGCTGCCGTACGATAGCGGACTTCATCAACCGCTGGGCGCCTCCTGTGGAAAACAACACTTCCGGCTATATCAGCCGGGTGTGCCGGGAGATGCAGGTTCCGAACACGTATGTGCCCGATGTGAACGACCGGGTAACCATGTGCGCTTTTGCCGCCGCCATCTCACAGGTGGAAAACGGAGTGCCGGCAGTAACGGCGGACGTGGAAGCGGGATGGGAACTGCTCTGATGATTGATAACCCTTAATGATTTCCAGCCATGAATTCAGACCTGATAATGCAGATTCTCCAATGGCTTGTGCCGAGCGGCATTGCCGGTTCCCTCTGGGCATGGCTGAGACATCGGGAGAACAACAAGGTACTCGCCGCCAAGGAGCGGAACGACGCCTATAAGGAAATGTACGACAACCTGTCAGGAACATTAATAGACTTACAGAATGAGAATATTAAACTCTACAAGGCAGTGCGGGAACTTAACCGTACCATTCAGAGGGCTTCTACTTGCCGGCATTATGCTGACTGCCCTATCCGTGGCGAGCTGCAGAAGTCCGGAGCCATTGGTGCGGAACGAGCACAGCCAAAAAGACAGCCTCTCGGGCAGAAGCGGGTTCGCTCTCCTGCAGCAGCCTGTTCCGCCCAGCATGGCGAAGACGAAATTCCCGACGGATATGCTGGAACTGATTCCGGTGGGCACAGGCTTTAGCCGCCGCAGCGGGCAGGCTACGGTGAATGTCACCCGCATATCGGAAGACAGCCTGGAAGTGACGGCTGCCTGCGACAGCCTGGCCCGGCAGATACTCATCCTTACCGAAGAGAACATACGCATCCGTAACGAGCTTTTCAGGGAGAAGGAGAAACCACCACCTGAAACGGTACATGAACCTACCGGCTTCCAGTGGTTCCAGATATGGATCGGGCGTACGGCCGTCGCCGCCCTTCTGCTGGGAATACTCAGACGGCGATTTATTAACCCTTAAACTTGGAATAAACATGGATAAATTAATATTCGGAATGTCGCAGGTCAAATTCTGCGGCCTTGAAATCGGCTGGTTCGACGAACAGGGAGTCACCCCTGCGGGTACCGCCGCTACCCAGGTGGACATCTACGCCGCCCAGGTAAAGGACGGCCCTGTGGCGACAATCACGAGCAATCCGGGAAAGAAGGCCTTTACGGGCAACCTGATTGACATGTCGGCTGAAAACCTTGTGAATACAATCGGAGGGAGCAAGGATGACCAGGGCAACTGGGAGCCGCCCGAGAAATGGGAGAAGACGGGTGTCATGGATATTGTCTGTGACAGCGGCCATACCATCCGCCTTTACAAGGCGAAAGTCACCGGCAATGACTTCGGCGGCGGCGTGAACTCCCAGGGCGTACTCTCCGTCCAGCTCAACATCGAGGTTATGAAGGATGAGAACGGCAAGCGGATGAAGATATTCGCCCCCGGCATCGATCCTGAAACCGGCAAACCGAAACCGTCTGAAGAAGCCTGACGCGTATGGAGCGCCTTGAAATGGAAATCCTCTCGGAAAGGGTAATGCAGGACGGGGGCATCTCGCTTCCCTTGCGCCTTCCCGGCGGAAGGCATATCCGCTGGGTGATGCGTGTCCCCACTTATGCGAGCCTGCTGAATATCGGCCGGATGTACCTGAAACTGGGAGTCCGGTATGACGAGGTGAAGGAATATGACTTCGAGCAGAAAGTGGAGTTCATCACCCGCCACGGGGTGGGCGTGAGCCGCATGGTGGCCTGCGGTATCGTCCGGGGGCGTATCCTCTCCCCGTTGCTGAACCGCCCCGTAGCCTGGATGCTCCGGCACTGGATGCACCCGGCCGCCCTTGAGGAAGCCTGGATAATAGTCGTGCGCATGTTTGGTACTGTCCCTTTCGGAAATATTATCAGATTGGCGGAGACAATCAACCCGATGTCGCCCCTGCTGAGCCACGGAAAAGGATAGAACGGGAGTTAAAGGGCTATATGGAGCCTTCACATAGCCCGTTCGGACTGATAGGACAGATAGCCCGCGATACGGGCTGGAGCATAAGGTATATCCTGCACGGGGTGAACTATCCGACGCTCATGCTGATGTGGCGGGACTGTCCCAGGCATATTCCCGCACGCAGAAAGACGCCCGCCGAACTTTCCCGGGAGATGTCCGCCCGCAGCGGCGGTACCCCGGAAAACATGTCGCCCCTGGAGTTCTTCAGGAGCATGGAGGAAGAGGAATGAAAACTGTTTGTCACATAATAAACCGCTATAAGAAATGCAGCCTATCAAGCTTGAAATATTTCTGGATGACAGGACGCTTGCCGGCATGAAGTCGGCCGAGGGCAACATAGCCGCCCTGGAGAGCTTCAACAAGCAGATGGTCGAACGTCTGCAGGGCGAGCTCAAGCAGCTGGAGAGACAGTACAGGCAGCTGCAGAAGCAGGGCCTTGCCGGTGACAGGGAACTCGCCGACATACAGGCGCTCAAAGGTGTCATCGGCGGCCTGAAGGATGAGATAAAGGCATACGAGGCCGCCAAGAGACAGGCCGGAGAGACGCCCCTTGTGGCGCATGACCCGGCACCGAAGCTGAACCAGGTCAGAATGACCATGGCACAGATCGCCCGGGAGCTTCCCTCGCTGGCCATGGGGCCGCAGATGTTCTTCCTGGCCATATCCAACAACATCCCGATGTTTACGGACGCCGTGAGCAATGCCCGCAAGGAATACGAGCTCATGACGGCCGCAGGAAAGAAGGCGACCCCGGTATGGAAACAGGTGGCAGCTTCGCTGTTCTCCCCGCAAACGGCACTGGCGGCGCTTATTACGCTGACGGTGGTATACGGTAAAGAAATAGGAGAATGGATAAAGGGGCTCTTTGGCGGGAAAAACGCTATGGATGAACTGCGTGAATCCATGCGGGAAACCTATGAGGTGGAAAAAGAGGCGAATGCCACATTCGTGAAAAGCCGGTTTGAGATGGACAGGGTAATCAAGTCCGTAAAGGAGTTCAAGGGAAGCAAGGAGGAGGAACGCAAAAAGGTAACCGAACTCAACCGTACATACGGCGAAACGTTCGGCTACTACCAGACATTGAGCGAATGGTACGATACGCTTATGAAAAAAAGTTCCGACTATATCGAGGTGCTCGTACTGGAACAGAAGGCCCGGAAATGGCTTGACAAGGCCGTAGAGGAGAGCGATAAGGCCGACAAGCTGAAAGCGGAAGGTGCGGAATCCCACCGTCCATGGTTCGGTGCCGGCGGTAAAATCCACAAGTTCTTCGGCGGAGGTTCCACCGACCAGTTCGGTAGCGACCCTGCTTCCGTAGCTTACAACAAAAAGCTCAAGGACATCTATGATGCGGAAGAGGATGCCCTCAAACGTGCGGAAGAGTTTCAGGATAAAGCCGCCCGTATCAAGGAGGGAACAAATATCAATACCGTAGTTTCCGGTTCGGTGGAAGAATTGGAAAACAGCATAGCGGAGAAACGCAAGGCGCTGAAGAAACTCACAAACAAGGAGGATTATGAGGCGGCCATGAAAGTAATAGAAGCCGAGGAGAAAAAGCTGGAAACCATTACGGGAAAGAAAAACAAGGACGGTGGCAGGAATGCTTCCGACTATCAGGATGCTCTTTCCGATGCCCGCCTGCGTGCACAACGTAAGCTGGAGGATGCCCGTATCGCCCTGATGGCGGAAGGCAGCGCCAAACGCAAGGCACTGCTCCGTCAGGAATACGAGCAGACGCTTGCCGCCATCGACAAGGAAGAACGGGAGCTGCTCTCCAGGCTGGAGAAATCGAAAAAGGCCGGCAATCCGATAGCCCCCGGGGAGGCTGACCGGATAAGGCAGGACGCTTCCTCACAGCGTGTGGTTGCCGGCGTGCAGTATATGCAGGATGTCTACGACGAGGAGAAGCAGTTCCGGGAAAAGGACCGGCAGGCGTGGATAGACTACAACAGGGAGTACGGCAGCTACCAGGAGAAACGGCTGGCAATCACACAGGATTATGCCCTGAAGATTGCCGCAGCCGAAACCGAAGGTGAAAAGGCCATGCTGAAAAGACGGCGCGAGGACGAACTGAAAGAGCTTGATTTCGGGGAGTTCAAGAAGACCGTCAACCTCGCCGACGTATTCGGCAATCTGGACACTCAAAGTACGGAGTCGCTCTCCGCACTTCGCGACAAGCTGAAGGAATACATCAGCGGGGCGGCCAAAGAATTACGCCCCTCGGACTTGAAGCAGCTGCAGGACGCACTGACGAATATTGACCTGAAGCTTGCCGACCGCAAGCCCTTCCGGGAACTGAAACGGTCTATGGATGAATACGCCAAGGCCCAGGAAACTGTCCAAAAGGCGCAGGAGGATCTGAACACCGTCATGGCGGGCGGAAAGGTTATCACCGGTCTGTACAGGGATGAGACGGGCAAGCTCGTCACCGGACTGCTGACACAGGAACAGGCGGAGAAGAAACTGACTGAGGCCCAGGAAAACCGCCGCAGGAAACGTACGGCAATGGCTCAGAGCCTGCAGGGGGTTGCGGGCGAAATGTCATCCTACACACAGGCGGCCGATGATGTCGTCAGTATGCTGGAAGGGTTCGGAGTGTCGGTGGACGAGAATGCCAAGCGGGTGATAGAGGGTTTCAATACCATGTCGGAAGGTATCAGCCAATTTGCGAACTCCATGCTTTCGGGTGACATCGGCGGCATGATAAGCGGCGTGGTGAATACAGCCGGTGGTTTTGTCAAGACATTGGGCAGCCTTTTCGGTACGGATTGGGGCGGCCAGCGTTCCGAAAGACGTTACCAGCAGGCAAAGGAGCGTTATGAAAGCTATATGGCGGTGCTTGACAAAGTCATCGCCAAACAAAAGGAACTGGTGGCATCCATGGAGACCGATACGCTGGCGAATGCCAATAATTCCTACAAGAAAGCCGGCGAGCTCCTGCAACAACAGGGAGAATATGCCCGCGAAATGGGAAAGGCTTACCTGAATGCCGGGGCGAGCAAGGGGTTTCTCGGCATCGGTTCCAAAGCTTCCCATGGAACGAAACAGAGGGAAAGCATATCCTCCACAGCCTGGGACCAGGCGCGCCAGGTATTGGGAAATGACTTTTACAAGGTATCCGACGGCCGTATGACCGGCCTCTTTGACCTGAGTTACGAAAAGCTGGTAAAGCTGCGTGATGAAGCCACCGGCTTCTGGAGCGAACTGCATGAGGATACACGCAAATATCTGGAACAGGTCATCGAGAGCGAGGAGGCATGGCAGGAGGTGCAGGAGACGCGCAAGGAAGCCATGACGGGCATCTCCTTCGAGAGCGTGCGCAGCAGCTTTCTGGACATGCTCATGGATATGGACAGCAGTACGGCGGACTTTGCCGACAACTTCGAGAAGTACATGCAGAGGGCCATGCTGAACAGCATGCTTTCGGAAAGCTACAATGAACGCCTTAGGAAGTGGTATGACTCGTTCGCCGAAGCCATGGAGGAGAAGACGGAATGGCGGACGGGCCAGGGCAGACGCGGACGTAACAGGTATAAAGTTACCACCGAAGCCGCGGGCGTGCTGAGCCAGACGGAACATGACATGCTGAAGGATTCCTGGGATTCGATAGTGAATGATGCGCTGGCTGAACGTGACGCGATGAAGGAGATATTCGGCTGGAAGGGTGATCCGGCAAGCTCACAGTCCGGACGCAGCGGAGCCTTCACTGCCATGACACAGGAACAGGGCACACTTCTGGAAGGGCTGTTTACTTCCTTGCAGGATCATGCCAGCGGCATGCACAAACTTCTGGAAGAGCTCGCCAAATCAAGGAAGGAAGACCACGACCTGCTCGTCAGCATTACTGAGAATACAGCCTACTGCCGGTATCTGGAAAGTATCAACGAGATTATGGAATATTTTAGAAACAATGGAATAGAAGTGTCATGATGTACGACCTGACAGGATATATGGTGATTAACGGCAAGGATGCCTGGACGGAGTATTCGGCCTTCCTCTGCGAGGACAGGCCGGAAGACAGTACGAACGTGACCGAACTGCTCAAACCGCCCGAGATGAAGGAATATACGGCTGTGGATTTCAGGGAGCGTAACGGTGAGGAATTGCCGCAGCAGCTCCCGCTTCCACGCTGCAAGCCCCGCGACCTTACACTGTATCTGGCTGTATACGCCCCTTCACTTTCCGGATGTGAGGCAAGGCGGCTTGCCCTGATGCAGGCGCTCATACAAGGCTGGGTAACCCTCCGGGTAAAAGGGATATCCATAGAATACAGGCTTTACTACAAGTCCGCCACACCGGCCGATATCCTGACCGATGCTTTTGACGGAAGTACCGTAGCCAGATGGAAAATGAAGTTCAGGGAACCGAAACCGGAACCCTTTTAAATGATGTTTAAAGACTGCTCGAATGGAACTCAAAATCTATAATCAATCCGGCGGACTGAAGCTGACGGTCCCGGTCACTTCGTCCTCAACATGGAACCTTGAGTTGATGAGTGAGAATGCGCTCTCGCTCTCCTTTACGGTTCCGGCCTGTGTGCCACTGCAGGTGAATGACTACATAACACTGGAGGGTGTGAGGTTCAGTGTGAAGAAAGAGTACAAGCCCAGGAAAAAGAACAGCCAGGAATACCGCTATTCCGTGAAATTCTATGCTCCCATACATGACGCCCAGCAAGTGATATACCTCCACCTGACTGACGGTCAGTATGAGCCGCAGTTCAGCCTTGACGGCAGTCCCCGGGAGCACCTGCAGAAATGGGTGGACAACATGAACCGTATTTACGGTGAGGAACGCTGGCGTATCGGTGACGTGATAGATGCACCGGACGGAAATATAGAGTATAACAATACCACCTGCTGGGACGCACTGGCATCCATGGCCGAGACCTTTTCGACCGAATGGTGGTCGGACGGCTTCTATATCAACCTGTGCCGTTGTGAGCGCGGGGAACGTGTGGAACTGGGATACATGCAGGGCCTTGCCTCACTTACACAAACGGAGAATAGCGATGACGTAAAATTCTTCACCCGGCTTATTCCGCTGGGAAGTACCAGGAATATAGACCGAAGCCGCTACGGTTTCTCCCGTCTGCAACTGCCCGATCGCGCCAAGTATGTGGACAGAAATACGGACTACGGACTGTATGAACATGTGGAAGAGGATGCCTTTGCGGGTATCTTTCCTCATTATACGGGAACTGTGTCCTCCGTACGTTCACAGGAAAGGACCGGGAATGACGGCAAACCCTTTACAGTCTATTATTTCAAGGACGAAGGTATGGAGTTTGACCCATGTGATTATGAGATTGCGGGACTTGTCAAACAATTGTCTTTCCAGAGCGGTGAGCTGAACGGGCGTGATTTCGAGGCAAACTATCATTCGGAAAGCAAGGAATGGGAAATCATCAATACCTACCCGGATGAAGATACGCAATTGCCCGGGGGAAACCTTATACCGCATGCTGGTGACAAATATATCCCCTGGAATTTCCGTATGCCCGAAGCTTACGAAAAACAGGCCGAGCAGGATTACAAGGCGGCCGTTGATGACTTTCTCTCGTCATACAGCGAAGACACCACCAAGTACGGCGGCGATACCGATTACACCTATATTGAGAAGCACTCCGTCCCTCTGCGGCTGGGACAGTCGGTAAGGCTGCTCAGCGAAGAGTATTTCCCCGGCAGCGGTTACCGGGATACACGCATGACAAAGGTTACACGCAAGCTGGAAAACCTTTCCATGGCGGCCGTTGAATGCACGAACCGAGTCGGCAAGGGCTGGAAACGCAGCCTGGAAAGTAACCTGAACGGATTGCAGTACGTTGTCGGCGGGCTGCTGGACCGCTCGGTTATCGAGGTGCTTAAATCATGGGACAACCGTGAGGCCAGCGAATACAACGTGTTTTCAGCCTTACGGGCGATAAAGGAGATAACCCGGCGTGCCATCAGCAAGATCGGTCCGGATAGGACCTCCTTTCTTGTTTCCTTTCTGGCAGGCGCAGTATTCGGTAAGGAAGGGTTCGCTTCCGGACTGGCCGGATTTGGCGCCAAGATAGATGAGAACGGCAACGGTGAAATGCGGGGCTTGCGGCTTTGGGAATGGCTTGAGGTACCGGAACTCAGACGTAACCGTGTGGAAGTGTATGCTGGCATCAAATGGCGCACGCCGGGTGTCGGCATTGTGGAGAGTGTGGTGGCGGATACGGACAATGAGGGAAATCCGCTTTCCACCGGCACCGTGCATCTCAAGCTGGAAGCCGGGGAAATGGGAGCTGTTGCGGCGAACGATATAAGCATGGGAATCATCCATTTCGAGGATGAGACGATGAATGCCACCGAGGATTCGGACGATAGTAAGGGCAATTTCCGTTTTGCCGGTTTCGGAACGGCATACTTCCGTATTACCGGAGTCTCAGGTGAGGATAACGGCACATTCCGTTATTCCCTGCGTCCGGGAACAACGCTGCATCCGCAGAAGTACATGCATTTCTCATGTTATGGCAATTTCACCAACCCCGACCGTCAGACATCCGTATATGAGACACGCACCTACAGCCGCATGCTCCGTAACCAGAATACCTGGGAAATATCGGCCGCCAACATCGCAATGCAGTCGGGCGACCTCTCAAACCTGAACGTACACGGTCTGGATATGACGGGATACTCCATGTATCTGAACAGCGTGTACTTTACCGGTACGGTACGGCAGCTGAAACCTGACGGTACGCCGGTATATACGGCCAATGACCGTGGAGAGTGGGCATCCGGTGAAAATTATGCCTTTTATGACCGGGTTTCCCATGATGGCGGCATTTGGCTGTGTGTAAGCGAGAGCGGCAGTGCATCTGAACCTGCAGAAAGAAATTCGGACTGGTTGCTACAAGTGAAACCGGGAACGGACGGAACTGATGGCAAGAACGGTCAGGATGGCGCTCCGGGAAGGGACGGCGTGGACGGAGCACCGGGACAGGATGGCATTTCGGTCAGTAACCACGGAAAATGGCATACCGGCCTTAAGACACCTTACCTTGGACTGGTGAAAATGGGTGGAAAGGTGTTTTTATGCAAGGTTAGAAACGGAACGTCAAATCCACCCATGTGGACGGTTACCACCAAGGACGGAAGACGTATACTCCAGACGCAGGACGGTGGAAAGACCTATGGCTACATACTGACCGGCGAGTACAACTCCGAAGAGTACGACATGGTGGTGGAAAACGGGGAGAACGGCCTGCAGGGATGTATACTCCGCAAGGCCGAATGGGTGTCCGGAGTAGAGTGGCGTAACGATGAGTCACTGGCTGGCGGTACACGGTACGTCGATGTGGCACTGGTCAGGGATAACGGTACGAAGACTGGTTGGCGGGCATACAAGTGCCGGGTGACGCATATAAGTAGCGGGGGAAATGCGCCGGGAAACAGTACGTATTGGGAAGAGTTCGGACTTAATACGGCAGCCATATTCACATCGCTTATTGTTGCTAAAAATGCGATGATAGAATTCATGCAGGGGAACGAACTTCGTATTAGAAAGGATGACGGGACGGTGACTGCCGGCCTTAGCGGTTCCCAATCCGGTGAAAAGATACGGATGTGGGCAGGTAGTTCTACTCCTGATGATGCCCCCTTCCGGGTTACTGAAGACGGAAAAGTACATGCAGAAAATGCGGAAATAACCGGAGAAGTCAATGCGACAGGCGGTACTTTTAAAAATATCAAGTCGCCCAATAACTCCTTTGTTATTAAAGAAAACGGGGACATAGAAATAACCGGCAAGGTATCCACCTCTATGAACGGAAAGCGTATTGTGATTGATTCAGCTACGAACAGTCTTAGAATGTACGGCTCCGATAATCTGTTGGCGGGAACTATAGATTTCATCGGTGAAGGTGGTAGTACATATCCCCGTATGAAATTAATCGAGTATGTTTCCGGAAATCCAAGATATACTGTTTTAATAAGACCTCAGCTAATAAATGTATCAGAGAATGATGGCAATGACTTTTATGATGTCATGATAAATACAAATGGAATAAGCTTTTTAAAAAATAATGTGGTAACTAAATCTTATCCTAATAAATAAATGCTATGAGAGTATTTTATAAAAGTAAATTAGCAAAGTGGATGTTGTGGCAGGGCTACAGCACCATTACTTTAGGCTGTTTCGTCTTTACCAAGAAAAGCAAGGCGGAAATGAAAACACGCGTTCTTAACCATGAAGCTATTCATGTAAGACAGTGGGAGGAATGCATGATTGCTTCGATGGTTCTGTTGACGCTTGTCATGTCCGTTACCGGGTTCAACGTATGGATGTATTTGTTGTGTCCGTTGTGGTTCTATTTGCAATATGGACTGGAATATGCCGTTTCTCGTGTTTACCATTCTTTCAAAGGTATACATGGAGCGGATGGGAATAAAATATCGTATGGAAATTCAGCGTTCGAGATGGAGGCAAAATCCAATGAAGAGATAGACCGTTATCTGGATGTTAGGAGACCTTTTGAATTCGCGAGATACTACGGAAAAATATGATTTTTAATTTACAAAAACGAGATAATAGTTAATTGTTAAATTGGGCTGATTTTTGTAGTAGAAATGACGCCCCTAAAATATATTAGGTATGGGTGAAGATATAAAAATTAATGAAGTTCAACAAGCAAATGATGCTGCATATATAACAGTGATATTGGAAGATGGAACTCTTGGAAAAATAGCCAAAGCAGACTTGGTGGACCTAATAAGAATAAATATGCCCACGGCTACTCATGAGTATAAAGGCCTTATGGACACCTCTGATTTAAAAAACCTTTCCGGACTTATATCTGACAACGATAATGTAAATGCTGATAATCTGCCTAATGGTTTTTGCCGTTATCATCAGGAAAATTACAAAGAATACAATTATCCAGCTGCATATGGCTGTATTCTTACAATAATCACCGATTCTGTGGGATTTCAAATGTGCGCTGAAGCATGGCCACAAAATTTGTATATCAGACAACTTTGGGACTTTTGGAGTGATTGGAAGAAAATATCTTTTACATCTTAATGGAAATACTGGCATACAATGAGGATTTTGCAGTTTCCTCATTGTATGTTCATCTTATTGAAGTTCTGTAAAATCTCCGGTAACATCCATTATCTGTGATGTATCTTCATGATAACCGGTCAGAGCAATATACGCAGAACCATACTGATTCACCAGTATATCAATAGCCAAATAAACGTTCCCTTTATAGCTTATCTGCCTTAAATTAGAGAAACATCCGCATTCAGAATGAGCAACATCACTTTGGAGTGTACCAGCGGGCGCATAATGAACCTTGCACCAGCCGGGTAAGCAATGGTTATTCGAATAAAATGGAATAGTAAAAATCTCAAAGAAATTAAAATGGGACGTGTTATAGTCTCCTATTTTTAATAACGTTATGGTCTTAATTTCATTGCCTCCAGTTGGTTTATGGACAGATACAATGGACTTAGGCAGTGAGTAATACACTCCTCTGTCGTACTTTTGTTCTCCCGGTAGTGCATCGGTCACTTCTTCCATTGTTGGTGTTATGCTGTTCCCATCTGCATCTATGCCTCTCAATCTGGCTGGTTTTCCATTCTGCATTTCATTTTCCTTAATATCCTCTGCCATATCTTGTACATTTTAGGGGCAGAAGATATATTAGATAAAAGTTAGCGCTCATGCCAATCTTGCCAAGCTCCCAAATCATTACAGCTTCGCGTTCGTATCTGATTGTCTTGAACGCTATAAGCTATTTGTAATACCCATCGGCCTTGATTACACGATATTACTATTAATCCGCCATAATTGATATAAGGCGGAAAGTTGGCATTTTTGTTAGAAACATAATTTATATCATAATACCCAGTACTTTTGTACGTGTTCAAATCATCTTTAGCTTCACCTTTGTCTTGTAAAACTGTATTGAAGCCTATTGATGTTTTGAATAATTCTATCAAATCATTTTTGGCGATTTTCCCAAGACTCCCATCTGTTAATACCACTGTTACGTATGCAGCATCCTTCACTTGTTGCGCTTCATTGATTTTTATATCTTTACCCATATCTTGTACATTTTAGGGGCAAAGAATATGGTTAAGACGTGAGGAACCTTTTCAATCAATACAATTGGTAATTTATATTTTCTTCCAGTCACTCCAATAATTACTGAACCATCTATACCAACGGTTGTTAGTATATGGTTCGACGCATAGCTGATAATAAAAACCAGGTGAGGTTAATTTAAATAAGAAAGCTAATTTATAATCAGTAAGCGGTGGAGCATTTTTAGTATCTTCATTTATCCAATATAGACCATTATTCTCATAAGTGCCAAGACTATTGCAATCGTCAATAATTTCTGTATTATTCTGTAGGAATGATTCTTTAATTTCTGTCCTTATTAAATTTGCAAGAACGCTCTTTTTTATCTTTGCTTGGCTGCCATCTGCCAATTCTACATAAATATATTCATAATCCTCTACTTCTTGAAATGCGTTCATTTTAATATCCTCTACCATACCTAATACATTTTAGGGGCAGAAGAAATGAAATAGAAAAACGGTTCCTAATATTTATAACAGTTTAAGTAAAAGATATTTGTTTCCAGTCAGACCAAAAACGAGTTTTGAAACGATAAAAAACAGCACCATTATATGTGAAATAGAGTTGTTTGGAACAATTTATATCCCAATGTAAATGGAAAAGGATACAACCTTGTGTTTGTCCTGATTCGGATGGAACGTTTTCGCATTTATCGCCAATAGAATATATTCCACTTGTCTCTATTTTATCCAAATCTGAAATCGAACTACTGTAAATTACAGCACCTATTAAACAAGCTAATTCGTTCTTATTTATCTTTACTTGACTTCCATCTACGAGTTCACCATATATATATTCCGCATTTGTAACTTGCGGGAAGACGTTCATTTTAATATCCTCTGCCATATTCTTACATTTTAGGGGCAAATGATACAGTATAAGAATATAGGAGTTATAAATATAAATAATTGGGTACAAAATCCTTACTGGTTGAGATATTGAATTGTCCCATGCGATATATTTTTAACAGTCCCTGCATTCAACTCATCGGATATTTCTATATTCACCCAGTGAATCACCTTGGCATCTATTGACACGAAGCATTCCATATTAAAATCAAGGTATAAATCACGGAATATTCCATCTCTATCAAATGCACTTCTTAGCCGTTTTATATATGCTTCGGAAAACATTGTTTTACATCCATATAAAGTCCCATGAAGAGTATTGTCAGCACTCTCGTTGGCAATATTGAATAAATATGATGCCTGTCTATACCCCCAACCACCATAGTTATATTCATGCACAGATAAATTTATTGTGGAAAAACCATACCCTAATTCATCCAAACTGAAAGAGCCGATTTTCAAACATTTATCAGCCGGTACATGTATAATGTCTGAAACTATTTTATATGGAGACATTATCAGGCCTGCTAAATCCCTTGTAGGTATAACAACACTATTTCCTTCAGCATCCAATCCTCTTAAAAGAGTGGGACTACCATTCTGCATTTCGTTTTCCTTAATATCTTCTGCCATACTTTGTACATTTTAGGGGCAAAGAATATGGTCTGTCAAGGGTAGTAGGGGCTAAACAAACTTTATGATAAAGAAATTTGTCTCCATTCGCTCCATTCTCCCCAACAATCTCTGATAAAATAACAGTGATGCCAATCATGCAATAATTGGATAACAAAACCATTATTAAAGACTACAAGATTATAATTAGTCAAACCTTCAGGAGCATCCTTACGATAAATTTTGTCATCAATATAGTAATAGCCGTTTTGAGTAAGGTCAGATAGCTTACAATCGACTTGATAATAATTATAATGTTTGGGAGTTACCGGAGAAGCCAGTCCTTTCTGTTCCGAATTTGATTCCGGCATATTTTCTCTTATCAGTTCAATTAAATCGTTCCGTGGAATTTTACCTAAACTACCATCTTCCAGTAACACTGTTATGTATGCAGCATCATTTACTTGTTGAACTTCATTGATTTTTATATCTTCACCCATATCTTATACATTTTAGGGGCGTCTGATATAAGTTTTGTAGCACAAAATTCAATTCTTACCTTCACACCAAAAATGATTTACGCTTACATCAGAGTATCAACAGACAAACAAACTGTCGAAAATCAACGATTCGAGATTGAGAAATTTGCTCGTATCAGAGAGCTAAATATTGATAAGTGGATATCCGAAACGGTATCAGGAACAAAATCTGCCAAAAAGCGAAAACTCGGTTCCCTTATTAAAAAGTTAAAGAAGGGAGATACATTAATAGCTTCGGAAATCAGCCGTCTGGGTCGTCGATTAATGGAAGTTATGAGCATCCTGAATACTCTTATGCAAAAAAATATAACAGTGTTTACGGTGAAGGAAAAATATGAATTGGGCAATAATATTCAATCACAAATTCTTGCGTTCGCCTTTGGATTATCTGCACAAATTGAACGTGATTTGATAAGCCAGCGTACAAAAGAAGGACTTGCTCGACGTGTAGCTGAAGGGCAGAAATTGGGACGTTGTAAAGGGGGACATAATTCACATTACAAGCTCACCGGAAAAGAATCTCTTATAAAAACAATGCTTGAGTATGGATATAGCAAAGCAGCTATCTGTAGGAAACTGAAATGCAATCCCAAGACATTGGATGACCATTTAAATAGAATGGAAAAATGCGAATAATAGAGTATATATCCCCTAAGATTCATACAAAGATAAAAATTCTGAATGATTGGAGGAACTTTTAAGTTCCTTTTGAGAGCCGTTTAAATAGAGTTGGAAAATGAATAAAAAATCACAATTTGTTTTGTGTTAATTGGTGTAAAAGACTCACAAAGTGATTTGGAAAAGCATTACAAAACGTTTTGCGGTTTATAGTTCTTGCGAGATTTATACCTATGTCCAGAAGTTATAGATTATCTTGTTTCAAACAAATGGCGAGATAAGTAAAACAAAACACCCAATTTTACTTTGTCGGGTGTAAAATTGGGTGTTAATTTTGTAAGCTATTGATAATCAATATTTATTGCGGTGCGTACGGGACTCGAACCCGTGACCCCATGCGTGACAGGCATGTATTCTAACCAACTGAACTAACGCACCATCATTTCATTTTATCATTGCTATCTCTCTCGATTGCGGTTGCAAAGGTAGGTGTTTTTTTTGAATCTGCAATAGTTTGAAAGAAAAAAAATATCTTTTTTTTCAACATCTATTGATTATAAGAGATTTATGTTATCTTTGCATAGACAAAAAAAAATAGAAACTATGAAAAATACCCCTATTGCACGTGAACTAATCGATAAAACCATCGAAGATTTTCATATTACTGATTTTGCCAAAGCCACTATCCGCGAAGTAAAAGCTATTGCAGCAAAAGCAGAAGCGGACTCCGGTGTGGAATTTATAAAAATGGAAATGGGAGTTCCCGGACTCCCACCCTCCTCCGTAGGTGTAAAGGCAGAAATTGAATCGCTACAAAAAGGAATAGCAAGCCTGTATCCGGATATTAACGGCTTGCCTGCATTGAAAGAAGAAGCATCCCGCTTTATCAAGGCATTCGTCAACGTAGACGTTGCACCGGAAGGATGCGTACCCGTTACAGGTTCCATGCAAGGAACTTTTGCCTCTTTCCTTACATGCAGCCAATGTGACGAGAAAAAAGACACAATCCTGTTTATCGACCCCGGTTTTCCCGTACAAAAGCAACAATTGGTTGTAATGGGACAAAAATATGAAACTTTCGATGTGTATGACTATCGTGGCTGCAAACTGAAAGAAAAGCTGGAAAGCTATCTCAAAAAAGGCAATATATCCGCCATTGTCTACTCCAATCCGAATAATCCCAGCTGGATATGCCTGAAAGAAGAGGAACTGCGTATCATCGGCGAACTTGCCACCCGGTATGATGTAATCGTACTGGAAGACCTTGCCTATTTCGCCATGGACTTCCGTCAGGACTTAAGCAAACCGTTCCATGCGCCTTACCAACCATCCGTAGCCCATTACACTGACCATTACATACTACTCATATCCGGTTCCAAAGCATTCAGCTATGCAGGACAACGCATCGGGGTAAGCTGTATCTCGGACAAACTTTATCATCGGGCATATCCGGGACTGACACAACGTTACGGCGGCGGTACATTCGGCACAGTATTTATCCATCGTGTCCTGTACGCCCTTTCTTCCGGAACCAGCCACTCGGCACAATACGCACTTGCAGCCATGCTGAAAGCCGCCAATGAAGGCAAATACAACTTCCTGGATGAAGTAAAAGTATATGGCGAACGTGCACGGCGACTGAAAGAGATTTTCCTGCGCCATGGGTTCCATCTGGTATACGACAATGACCTTGGAGAGCCTGTAGCCGACGGATTTTACTTTACCATCGGTTATCCGGGCATGAGTAGCGGTGAACTTGCCAAAGAACTGATGTACTACGGAGTAAGCGCTATCTCACTGGTAACTACCGGAAGCCACCAGGAAGGATTGCGGGCCTGTACCTCATTCATCCAAGACCATCAATACGCCCAATTGGACGAACGCATGGCCGTCTTTGCAGAAAATCATCCTGTCAGATAGGACATATACAACCTTTTACAGAGAATGAATGCGCCAAACTCTGACGACGCTTCATTCTCTGTAAAACTTTAAAACTCCCCGAAAAAACACTTTCCGGATAAAAATCAAACAGACTCCCATAAAAAAGAGAAAGATAATTTGCTCCTTTATAGAAAAATACTTAATTTGGGGGCATGTATACCAATGCAGACATATTCAAAATAGAAACTAACCATATAGTTCCTACACGAGGAAAAGTTCTTATTTCCGAACCTTTTCTGTGCGACTATATGTTCGGGCGGTCTGTTGTTTTACTGGCAGACCATACGCAAGACGGAACCATGGGACTTGTAATGAACAAGCCGTTACCTCTGTTCCTGAATGATTTACTAAGCGAAATCAACTGTCGGGAAGATATTCCTATCTATAAAGGCGGACCGATGAGCACCGATACCCTTTTCTATTTGCACACATTGGAAAATATAACAGACTCGCTCCCCATAGCCAACGGGCTCTACCTGAACGGTGACTTCACCGCTATCAAGCAATTTATAACAGAGGGTAATTCCATCAAAGGAAGAATACGTTTCTTTCTCGGTTATTCGGGCTGGGAACCCGGACAACTGAAAAAGGAAATAGAAGAAAATACCTGGCTGGTGGACAAAGCCGATATTCCTTCGCTCATGGATGAAAAAGCCTGCAGAAACTTGTGGAAAGATGCACTTAGCAAACTTGGCGGAAAATACGAAATGTGGTCACGTTTTCCGCAAATCCCCACTTTGAACTGACAGTAACCGGACAATCATCCGATTACCGGCTATCCTCTACCCGCCCCACACCATCGAGGCGAATACATTGCATCAAGACAACGTCCTTAAATTTGCCGCCTGCAAACCACCATTCCTTCAGCAGTCCGCATTGTACAAAGCCGCAAGAGCCAAACAAGCGCAAGCTCGCTTCATTGTCGGCAGCCACATGCACAACCAACTGTTTCAGAAATAAAAAGCCGAAAGCATAATCGCACAAAAGTCTCAAGGCATCGGAAGCGTACCCGTTGCCCTGATACTCCTTCCGTATCGCAATCCCCACCTCACCGCGGGAATGCATCGGTGCAAAATCCGTAATGTCAATAGTACCCACCACGGCATCATCCTCGCGACGTACTATCATCATGCGGAGCTGACGGTCGGCAAACATATCACATTGCGAATTTTCCATGTATTGCCTCAGCACATACTTGGAATACGGTACCGAAAAGTTCGTGACATCCCACGTTTGCGGGTCATTCTCCATGGCATACATTATCTCCAAATCCTCCGGCTCCATAGCCCGAAGACGCACACGCTCACTTACAAAATAAGAAGGTTTCATCATTCTTTCTCTATATGCAATTCCTTACGCAAACGATTTTCACCCGGCAGGCAGAACAGAGACGCAGTCAAGGCAATTAAAGCGCAAAGCACTCCTTTATTGCTCAGCATCATATAATAAGTAAGAAATCCTGCCAATACCGGCATGGCAAGCAGAGCCAGGCGCACCCCACTCCACAGTGCATACAGACGCAGCGCATCCGTAATGGCAACGACATCTATCTTCTTGGTCAGCATCCATGAAAAAAGCTTCAAGGAAACAGGCACCAACACAGCAGTAAGCAAAATCGTGACAGTCTCCGCAAAATAAGCGGCACGCACGTCCCCTGCATAGGCACCTACCCATTCTCCGCCCGTTTCTCCAAATGCCACGAGAAATACGGGCAGCAGCCAGAAATATACAAACATCATTTTTGTGCGGGATACAACCCGCTTTATCTTTTCTTCCATACACTCGTTCTTTAAAACCATATCACACCGCACCTGTAAACGGAGTACGGTTTACAATACTGCGTCCAAGCGTTACCTCGTCCGCATATTCCAGTTCATCTCCCACAGAGATGCCGCGCGCTATCACGGACAGCTTCACTCCCAGCTTCTCCAGTTTGCGGTAAATATAAAAGTTGGTCGTATCGCCTTCCATGGTGGTACTGAGGGCAAACACAACTTCCTTAATGCCACCTGCAGCCACCCTCTGCACCAGACTCTCTATCTCCAGGTCGCCGGGGCCTATTCCGTCCATCGGCGAAATCACTCCACCCAGCACATGATAAAGCCCGCGGAATTGCTGCGTCGCTTCCACCGCCATCACGTCGCGTATATTCTCCACTACACAAATAACGGAAGAGTCGCGCTGAGGGTTGGAACAGATGCGGCAAGTCTCCGTATCAGAAATATTATGACACACCTTGCAGTATTTCACTTCATGCTTCAACGTAACGATGGCATTGCCGAAAGCCTCCACCGCCGCCGTATCCTGACGCAGCAGATGAAGCACCAGTCTCATGGCCGTTTTCCTGCCTATACCCGGCAGTTTGGCAAACTCATTCACCGCTTTTTCCAGCAATGTCGAGGGATATTGTCCATTCATACCTTAAATTCTTCTATCGGTGGGCAAAGATAGTGCAAATTGAGTGCAATGCAATTAAGTTCGCTTGAAATTATATGACCGGAATGCAGCCTGTCCTCTCCAAAAACAGAGAGAATTCCGCATTACGGACGGAGATTTTTGAAATAAGTGCTACCTTTGCATGAAGAAACAACAAAAAAACAAGTAATAAAATGGAGATAACAAGCGCCGAATTCGTCATCAGCAATACAGACGTTAAAAAATGCCCCGGCGGGACATTCCCCGAATACGCCTTCATCGGACGTTCCAACGTTGGAAAATCCAGCCTCATCAACATGCTGACGGGGCGTAAAGGACTCGCCATGACATCTGCAACTCCGGGAAAGACCATGCTCATCAATCACTTCCTGATTAATAAGAACTGGTACATCGTCGACCTTCCGGGCTACGGCTATGCCAAGCGCGGACAGAAAGGCCAGGAACAGATTCAGCGCATCATAGAGACCTACATTCTGCAACGCGAGCAGATGACCTGCCTCTTTGTCCTCGTCGACAGCCGCCACGAACCGCAAGCCATAGACCTCGCTTTCATAGAATGGCTGGGCGAGAACGGAGTACCCTTCGCCATCGTTTTCACCAAAGCCGACAAACTGAAAGGCGGCAGGATAAACAGCAACATCCGCCACTACCTGGAGAAGCTGCGTGAACAATGGGAGGAACTTCCGCCCCACTTCATCACATCTTCCGAGAACCGTATGGGGCGTGACGAACTCCTGGACTATATCGAACAAATCAATAAAGAAATTAATTCCAAATCATAACTGTTACAACCAAAATGAAAAGATTTGTTTTTTGGCAAATACTCATTGCCGCATTGCTGATGGCTCCCGACAGCCAGGCACAATCTCTGAAAGACTTATTGAACAAAGAAAACATCGAAAAGGCAGTCAATGCCATAACCGGTAAAAACACCGCCAGCATGGAAGGGACATGGACATATACCGGCCCGGCCATCGAATTCGAATCGGACAACCTGCTGCAAAAAGCCGGCGGTTCGGTAGCTGCCAATGCTGCCGAGAACAAGCTGAAAGAACAATTGGCAAGGGTAGGCATCAAGGAAGGACAAATGTCTTTCACCTTCAATGCAGACAGCACCTTCACAGCCAAAGTAGGCGCAAAAAGCATAAAAGGAACTTACTCCTACGATGCTTCCACACAGAATACAAGTCTGAAATTCATGAAGCTGATTCCGCTTAACGCCAAAATAAACTGTACATCCGCCAATATGGACCTGCTGTTCAATTCGGACAAACTCTTAAAGCTGATTACCCTGATTTCCAGCAAGAGCAACAATAGCACCCTTAAAACAATCGGATCGCTGGCAAACAGCTACGATGGTATGATGCTGGGATTTACCTTGAAAAAGGAATAAGCAAGGGCTCAAACCGGCTCAGTAGATTTTTAGCGGGGATTATTTTTTATACTCGTGAAGTATTGCTTACTTCGCATTATGAAAAACGATTATTTGAACATGCTAGCCAGCCTCGTGTTGCCTGCGCAGATATT